>CAYSMQ010000078.1:0-15162 GCA_964432035.1 uncultured Ardenticatenaceae bacterium | reverse complement strand
GCATTATTATCGACGACATCGTCTTTCCCGATGGACGCACGCAGATGGGCGTCCTGGGCGGCGCCGGCCTCTATGCCGTCGTGGGCATGCGTCTTTGGACGCCGGACGTGACCCTCATTTCGGCCGTGGGCCAGGGATTCGACGTGCAGTCGCTGCAGCCTCACGGTCTGGACGGCAGCGGTCTGCAGACGACAGATTTCCCCACGCCGCGCGCCTGGCAGTTGTTCGAGGAGGACGGGCGGCGCACGCAGATTTTCCGCGTGCCCCAAGAGGCCGTACAAGAGCAGCTCGTTCGCGCGCCGCTCTCCTGGCCCTTGACCCCGGGTCTGGAAGCCGCGCACTACATGCTACGCGGCAGCGCCGACGAAGAACAGATGGTTCGCTCGCTGGCGCGGACGGACGGCCTGCGACTAAGCGCGGAGCCGATCGTGGATGAGGCCACGACTCCGCAGGAGCGCGACGTGATCTTGCGCTGCCTGCCACACTTCGAGTTCTTTTCGCCGGACGAAGAGGGCGCCGCGCTTCTCGTAGGGCAGCGACCGCCCCTGCAACAGGTGCAGCAGCTGTCGGCACTGGGACCGCGGCTGGTTGCGCTGCGCATGGGCGCCGAAGGGTCGCTGGTCTACGAGCGCGAGAGCGGATGTGCCTGGCGCGTACCTGCAGCGCCGGCCTCCGTGGTAGATATCACCGGCGCGGGCAATGCTTATTGCGGTGGCTTGTTGGTTGGTTGGCACGAGACCGGCGAGGTATCGCAGGCGGCGGCGAGGGCCTGCGTGAGCGCAGCCATAACCATTGAGCAAGTCGGTCCGCCCCTCGTGGACGATTCGACATTGGCTGACGCTAAACAACGCGCGGCGCAGATTTTGGATAGTATTGAACGCCTTGATAGAGGGCGAGCTTACGAGAAAAGGAATAAATTTGTTGACAATGCAAGATAGCGACGCCGGGAAAGGGGATCGACGCTTCGACTTAATCGCCGCCGGCGGTGTGGACCTGGACCTGGTGATGGATGTCGACGCGCTGCCCGGCCACGGCGAGAAAGTGATGGGCCGCTTCGTCGGTCGCTTGCCCGGCGGCACCGTGGCCAACTTCGCCTGCGCCGCGGCGCGCCTGGGCCTGGGCGTCGCCTCCCTTTCCAGCGTGGGCGACGACGAGGCCGGCGACATGGTCATAAAGGATTTTGAAAGCTACGGTGTAGCCACCGACTTCGTGCGCGTGCGTCCAGGCGTGGAGACACACTTCACCGTGATTCTCATCGAGCCCTCCGGCGAGCGCTCAATCGTCGTGGTGCCCATGTTCGACGAAACCTATGAGGACGATTACTTACAAGCCACCATCCCCCAGGCGCGGGCTTTTTATACGATGCCCAACAATCCTGAGTTGTTTCTGCGTATGGCCAAAATCGCGCGCGCCCACGACGTGTTGGTCATGATTGATGTGGAATCGACGGTGGGCCTCGACCGCCCCGCGCTGGAGGAGGTCCTGTCCTGGGTAGACGTGGCTTCCTTCAACGAGTCGGGCATCACGACCTGCGCCGGCGAAGAGCCTACACCGGAGGGCGCGCGTCGCCTCCTGGCCTACGGGCCGCAAACCGTCGTGGTCACCCTGGGCGCGCGCGGCGCCCTCGCCGTGAGCGCCGAGGAGGAAGCACACAGCCCGGCCCTACAAACCACCGTGCGCGACACGACGGGCGCGGGCGACACCTTCAACGCTGCGTTTCTGGCAGCCACCCTGCACGGTAGTGCAGACCTGCACGGAAGTGCAGACGTGCGCAGCGAGCCGCTGACCGAGCGCCTGGCCTACGCCAACGCCGCCGCGGCCCTCGCCGTGTCCGGTCTGGGGCCCAGAGGCCGTCTGCCCGCGCATGAGGAAGTGAAATCGTTCATGGCCCGCGCAAAAATTCGGGAGACATAATGGCCGAACAAACCTTAATCGTACGCGGGCGCTGGCTCCTGCAAGATTCAGAAACGGTCGTAGACGACGGCGCTGTCGTTGTCGATGACGACCACATCGCCGAAGTAGGCGCCTGGCGCGACGTGCGCGAGCGCCATCCACAAGCGCGGATACTGGGCTCCGCGCAACACGCCGTCATTCCCGGCCTGATCAACGCCCACCACCACAGCAACGGCGTCACCTCGCTGCAACAGGGCATTGCCGACCGGCTGCTGGAACCGTGGTTGCTGTCATTGGCCAAGCGCCGCCGCGCAGACACCTACCTCTCCACGCTGCTCAGCGCTGCCCGCCTTCTGCGCACGGGCGTTACCTCAGTCGTGGACGTTCATAGCGGTCGCGGCACGGCAACCGGCTATCAGCAGGACGTGCAAAACGCCTTACGCGCCTATGACGAGTCCGGCATGCGCGTGGCCTTTGCTACAGGTATCACCGAGCAGAACTTTCTGGTGTGGGACGACGATGAGCGCTTTCTCTCATCGCTGCCGCCCGAGGTCCGCTCTCTGGCGGAGATGCGCCTACCGTCGCCAGACAACCTGACGCCTGATGAATACTTTGCCGTCTTCGGCGAGCTCTGGCAGAGCTACCAGGGGCACCCGCGCATCGACCTGTGGTTCGGCCCGCCCGGACCCCAATGGGTCTCCGACGCCTTCATGCAGCGCATAGCGGCCCGCGCCGAGGACCTGAATACAGGCATCCAGACCCACCTGCTGGAATCATATTACGAACGGCAACACGGCCGCCGCGTCTACGGACAGCCCACGTTGCTGTACCTGCGCGACCTGGGCGTGCTATCACCGCGCCTCTCGTTCGCCCATGGCGTGTGGCTCACAGAAGAAGAAATCGAGGTCGCCGCGGACGCCAGCGCCCACGTCAGCCATAACCCCGGCTCTAACCTGCGTCTGCGTGCGGGCATCGCTCCGCTCAACGCCATGCTGACCTCAGGCCTCAACGTGGGATTGGGCATGGACGGCATGACGCTCAACGACGATGAGGACATGTTCGCCGAAATGCGCCTGGCGCTCAACCTGCACCGCACGCCAAAGCTGACCACGCCCGCCCCCACGGCAAGTGACATCTGGCGCATGGCCACCACGGGCGGCGCGCGCCTCTTCCAGGCCGCTTCGCGCCTGGGACGCTTGGCGCCGGGCTACGCCGCCGACCTGGTGCTGCTGCGTCTGGATCGCATCTTGTGGCCCTGGACGGCGCCCGAAGCCGATGCCGCTGCGCTGAGGCTGCTCCTAACCCGCGCCGCCGCGCGCGACGTGGACACCGTCCTCGTCGGCGGTGAAGTTGTGTTGCAGGATAGGAAGCCGCTACACATTGACGTGGCGGCAGCCGGCGCCGAACTGGCCCAACAGCTGGCCTCCACGCCCTATCCAGATCAGGCGGCGGAAATGGTACAGGCGCTCCGGCCGCACCTGGAGGCCTATTATCAGCAGTGGGAAGAAGAAGGAATAAAACCGTATACAGCTCATAACTCGCGGACCTGACAGCCAAGCAACAGTCGGTTGCCACCAGCATCCCGTTTTCAGAAGAGTTTTCACGAGCTGGCGTACACCTAGTCGAACGAAAATCTGCGTTTATCCGCGTTCATCTGCGGCCAAGTTCTAGGAGAGACACTATGACAGAATACAGTGACAACAGCATGATCGCCCAGGTACAAAGCCTGCCCGAGATGATCCGCACCGAATTCGACGCCCTTGACGAGCGCGTGCGCACGCTCATGAACCATGAGGAGTGGCTATCCGTCAAGCGCGTGATCATTACCGGCTGTGGCGATTCCCACATGGCCGGCATCGCCGCCGAGCTGGCCTTCGAGCAACTCGCCGGCATCCCCGCCGAGCCCATGCGCGCCATGAAGGGCCGCTACGCCGCCCCCTACAAGCAGTCCCACTATCCGCGCAACCCCCTGGTCTTTGGCATCTCCGCCTCCGGCTCCGTATCGCGCACGCGCGAAGCCGTCGGTCTCTTCAAGAAACACGGCATGCCCACGGTGGCCATCACCGGCAACCCGCAGAGCCCGCTGGCCGAACTGGCCGACAAAGTGCTGGACTGCAGTATTCCCGACTTCCCCTTCGCGCCCGGCGTGCGCTCCTATCGCATGTCGCTGCTGGCCCTCTATCTGCTGGCCATCCGCCTGGGCGAGGTACAGGATCGTTACTCCCAGCAAGAGGCAAACGCCCTTCGCCAGGAGCTGCGCGACACGGCGGAGGCCGTCGAAGCCACGGTGCAAGCGGTGAACGAGAACACGCGCGCCTTGGCCGAGGCGGTGGCCGGCGAAAAAAGCTACGTCTTTGTCGGCGACGGGCCCAACTTCGCCACGGCCCTGTTTGGCGCGGCCAAGGTCATCGAAGCCACCGGCTGCCACGCCATGGGCCAGGAGACCGAAGAATGGGCGCACCTGCAATACTTCACCCATGTGGAGACGACGACGCCCACCTTCCTCATTTCACCGGGCTACCGCGGCCACCATCGCGTCGGCGAACTGCTCGAGCCGTTGCAGCGCATCGGACGCACCATCGTAGCCGTGACGCCTGACGACGACAAAACGGTAGCGCCAGGCGCTGATTGGCATCTGCCGCTTCTTGGAACTGTGCGCGAGGCCTTCACCCCCATGGTCACCCCCCTGGCCACGGAGCTGTTCGCCGCGCACCTGTCAGAGGTACAGGGCCGGGCTTTCTTCCGCGAGGACAGCCCCCTATACACCCCGCGCACCGACATCCGCGACACGCTCATCGTAGAGTCAGTGGAGGATTGAGTGCGGATTTTGCACTAATTTCACGAACAAAAATTCGTGTAAATTCGTGTCAATTCGATGCAATAGAATCCACGCGCTCGCGCAACCATTGCAGACGCTCTTGGAACTGTCCCCGGTGCGCGGCGTCGAGTGCGTATAGCGCCCCATACCCTTCCACGGCAAAAGACGCCGCGGCCGACCCCACGAGGGCCGCGTGCAGCGGCTTCTCCCCGTGGCCTAGGGTCGCCGCGAAGGCCCCGCTGAACACATCGCCGGCGCCCGTCACGTCCAAGACCTGGGCAGGGTAGGCGGGGATCGTCGTGAACCGGTCGAGATCTTTTTCGTATAGTAGGCAACCATCAGGCCCACACTTAATAACCACAACAGACGTCCCCCAGCCAGCGAAGGTTAGGGCAGCAGCATGCAGGTCGTCGCTTTCCAGCAGCAACTTTACCTCCATCTCGCTGGGCAGGAAGGCGTCCACTCGGCTGCACAGCTCCTCCAACCGGCCCGCGTTGTCGCCCCCGGCGTCGTACTCTCCGGGATCGACCGTGATCTGCCTCCCGCCGTCAGCGCGGCGACCGCCGCGGCGCCGGAATTCGCGCACCAGTTCGTGCTGGCTGCGCAGCGCGCCGGGCGCCAAATGAACTGCCGTCGCCCCCACGTTCGCCGGCGCTGTAGTTCCTTGAACTGCTTTCAAAGCGTCTTCAGCGCGCAAGGCCAGGGGGCTGTCCTCATTTTGTGTATCCTGTGTGGAGTGCGTATACCCTTCCAGTTCCGAAGGCAGCGGCTGCCCGATGCGCGCGAAATGTTTCTCGGGATTGCGGTCATCCCGCGTCTTCTCGTCTACGTAGGCATAAAAGGTGCGCATATCCTGCCAGCCCGCCACCCGGCGCACGAGATCCGAGCCAATGCCCCGGCGCGACAGGTCCTCAAGCCAGGCCTGTGGATAATTCTCGCCGGCGCGGGCCAGGATCTTCACCTCGTCGTCAAAAGGCGCCAGCCGCGCGCCAACCGCCGCGTAAACGGCATTACCCCCCGGCTGATTCAACCGCGCCTGCCCATCGGCCGAAATAACAAAATCAATCCGCAACCCGCCACAGACAATGATCATGGAAAGCTCCTAAAAAAGTCTTTGCCACGAATTACTCGAATTCTACGAATTATAAACATAAAAAATTAGCTTTAGCGCAGCGGCATTAGTGCAATTCGTGGCTAAAGCCTTTCCACCCGCTCGCGCGCCCACGCCAACCGGCGCTGCACTTCTTCGTAGGGTGGGGTGGTCCATTCGGGTAGCCCAAACTGCTCCAGCGCGAAGCTGGCGCTGACCGCTGCGCGTAGCCCGGCTTTCAGCGGCGGCAACCCGTTTGCGCCCAGGCCTGTCAGGAACCCCCCGCAGTAAGCGTTGCCCGCGCCCGTCACGTCAACGATAGTCGCCGGTGGGGCGGGCAAACGCCAAGCTTCACCGCTGCTGCTCATTAGCAACGACCCCTGCTCACCCATGCGCAGGGCAACCAGCGGCGCGCCCCAATCCAACAGAACGCGGCACATGTCGCCCGGATCCTCACGACCTGTAATCGTCGCCGCCTCCTCCCGGTCGGGAGAAAACAACGTCAGCCGCGGCAGCACAGCCTGAAAGACCACCGACGCTTGTTGCAGGTGGTCGGGCCCCGGTTCCACCACGGTCACGACATCCTCATTTACGGCGCGCAAGGCATCCACAACGTCCGCGATTTCAGAGAGGCTGCCCCACTGGATGTGGAATCCGCGCGCGTGCCGGTAGGTCTCAGGCAGTTCCTCCGGCCTGATCTTGTGCCGTTCAAATTCTTCCAGGTCTGTGCGAAAGACTTCGATACGCCGCTCGTCGGGCTCGAACACCTGCCAGGCGCGCGCCGTGCGGTAGCCGTCGCGCACCACGAGCCCCTGCAAGTCCACGTTAAAGCGCGCCAGGGCCCGGCGCTGCGCGTCACTAAAGTCGGGTCCGGCAACGGCAGCATAACCCAGCGCGTCGCTCCACACGCGCATCCCCACCAACGCGTGCAACCCTGCGCCGCCCGGCGTGTTCATAAACGTCTGCCCATCCGGCAACACGATGTCGTCGATAATCAGATTAGAAAGCGTAACGTAATCTACGGCCATCCTTCTACACCTTCACCTCTGTCGCAGACGCCGGCTGCGGAACGTGCACCACGTGCGCCAGAAGCAGCGTACCAAACAGCCCCACTACGGCGCAGGCCAACCACACAAGCGTAATTCCCGCGTGTTCATACACATAACCGGCGACGAACAGGCCCAGGCTGGGCCCAATGCCGTGCAGGCTCGCCGTGTACAGCGCCTGTCCCGACGCCCGCCACTTGGGCACCAGCAGGCGGTCCACGTAGTAGACGCCCACGACCAGCAGGGCCATCATGCCAATGCTGTGCAGCGCCTGCGTCGGCAACACCAGCAAGGGCTCGTCAATAACCGTGTACAGCAGCCAGCGCAGGGGCAAAGCCGCCGCGCCGCCCACGAGCACCAGGCGCATGCCCCAGCGCCGGAGAAAGGCGGGGACCCTCGCCATCAGCGGAACCTCCAGCAAGGCCGAGATGGCCAACGCCGCGCCAATGACCCAGCCCGCGGCGGCAATGTCGTTCAGATAGACGGCGAGATAGTTGTTCACAACGCCCAGCGTGAACCCGATGAGCAGGATGCCCGCCAGGAAAAGGGCCAACGTGCGCTCCCGCCGCAACAGCTGCAACCCTTCCTGCCACCGTACTTCGCCGTGCACTTCGGCGTTGGGCAGCGTCATGGCCACAATGCCCAGCGCGGCATAGGTAACGGCATAGATGGGCAGGATCCACCACACCGCATCTTCCACAAACCAGGCCCCGATGCCAAAGGAAGCCGCGGCAAAGCCGATGGAGCCCCACAGGCGGATGGAGCCGAAATCCGCTCGCGCCGCCTCGCGCTCCAGGTACTCTAAAGCCAACGCTGTCCCTAGGATCCCAATCGGCCCGCGCATGACGGCGTGTCCAATGGCGAAGATGAGCAGCAAGCGCACATCCGTCGTCAGGCCGAAAGCCGTAATGGCCAACGCCACCCCAAAACAGGCCAACACCAGAGCGCGCCGGTGCAGATGATAGACGTCGCTCAGCAGACCCCATAACGGCTGCACCATAAAACTAACCAGCGGCACCACCGCCAGCAGCAACCCGATCTGGCTGCCGGAGAGCCCGATGGAGCTCAGATAGAGCGCTGCGTAAGGGAAAAAGGTGCCCACGCCAAAGTACTGCAAGGCAAAGAAAAGGCGGAAGCGGGTGGCGGTGCTGGGGACTGGTCGTTTCATTGCTTAAGTATGCCAGTGGGAAAGTCTGCAAGTGTGCAGGCGGGCAATTCTGCAAACCTGCAACTTTGCAATACCTGCTACCTACCGTCCTCCTCGGTCGCCTGCAAAACCGTCTCCACGACCTCGATAGTTGCAGCCATCGTCACTGTTCCATGTGGCGCCGGCTCATCCGAGATAGCCGGAGGCACGATGCTGCAACCCCACTGCTCGAGGCGCCGGCGCGAGATCTCCGTCTGCGGGTGTGCCCACAGACCACGGTTCATCGAGGGCGCGACGATCACCGGGTACCCGGCGCCCAGGCCGTCGGCGATCATAGCCATAGCCAGATTGTCGGCCACTCCGTGCGCGATCTTGTTGAAGCTGTTAAACGTGCAGGGTGCCACCAACAGCGTGCCAAAAGGATAGACGTCCAGCGGCGGCTGACGGTAGGCGTGGATCCACCGGTTTCCCGGCACGTCCATCAGCGGCGCCGGGGGCGTTACGTTGGCCACGGACGGCGTGAGCACCGAGTAAACCGTAAAGTCCCGCGAAACGAACGCCCTGATTATCTCCGGAACGCGCACGCAACTCCCCGCGCCTGTCACAAAAAGAAATAGTGCGTTATTATTTGCCATCGTGCATTCTCTCACTTACATCTATCGCTCGTCCTGAATAATTCGCAAAGACGAACAGGAGGAATTTCTATATGCCCACGCGCCTCATTCTAGACGTCGACACCGGCACAGATGACGCCGTAGCGCTGATGGTGGCGGCCCTCTCTCCCGACCTCGACCTTGTGGGAGCCACCACCGTCGTCGGCAACTGCCCGACGGCCATCTGCACAGAAAACACCCTGCGCGTGTTCCAGCATATTGGCGTGGACGTTCCCGTCTATCAAGGAATGGTCGAGCCCCTTGTGCGACCCGACTTCCCGCGCAGCGGCCCCAGTGTCATTCATGGCGACTACCTGGACCTGCCGTCCGCGCAGACCTCCGCGCATAGCCAGCACGCCGTGGACTGGCTCATCGAAACTTACCTGGCCTCCGACGGAGACATAACGTTGGTCCCCGTTGGCCCACTGACCAACGTAGCGGCGGCCATCAAGAAAGAGCCGCGCATCCTGGACAAAATTCCGGAGCTTGTGATCATGGGTGGGGCGCATCACGTTGGTAACAGGACGCCTTCGGCCGAGTTCAATATCTGGGTCGATCCCGAGGCCGCGCGCGTCGTGCTCGCCAGCGGCTTGCCCATACGCATGGTGCCCTTGGATGCCACGCATAAAGCGCTGCTTAACCTCGAAGATTGCCGTCGATTGCGCGCCCTTGGTACGCCAGCCGCGGAAGCCGCCGCCGCTTTCACCGAGCGACGCATCGAAGGCTATAGTCGCTACCAGCCCATGGATCGCCCCGACGCCGCACCCGTGCACGACGCTCTGGCCGTCCTTGCGCTGCTCGAGCCGGATATCATCAGCACTGAATTCATCTACGTAGATGTTGAAACACGAGGCGAGCTGACCGACGGGCGCACCGTGTGTGATTTCGGCCGGCGCAGCGGCAAGGAGCCCAACGTTCATTTTGCCGTCGATGTCCGTGCGCAGCGGTTTACAGAGATGCTTATGGAGATTCTGGGTCGCACGTTTAACAGAGAAACACCTTAAACCTGGCTCACATACTACTGTAGGGGCGGTTCGCGAACCGTCCGGCGCGTATCGCCTTACGCCCCTACGAATTATGCCACTTCTAGTCGGCATCTCAATACGTAAAACCACAGAGCGGCAGGACACAATCTAGCTCTCGCTCTGCACGCTAGCTCCACGCCAGTTGCGCCACGCAATCTCCGTCAGTCCCGCCGCCAGCGCTGGAATGTCCTCCTCGTTCACCTCATGGATGGTGGCCATCTTATCCGCCGGCAACGCCTCGTAGCCCTGCAACGCGCCCGCCATAGCGCCGGCCATCGCCGCGATGGTGTCCGTATCGTTGCCGATGTTGGCCCCGCCCACGGCGCACTCCAGAGCGTCGCCGCCTGCCGCCACGAAGATGCCCACCGCCGCCGGCGCCGACTCCGCGGCCATCACAGAATTGCCCACCGTGGCCTCAATGCGGCGCAAGGCGTCCTCAAAGCTGCCGGCGCGCAGGGCCTCGTTCACGGCCATTTCGATGCGGCGGCCGACGTTCGGCCCCGCCACCGTGCGTCCCTCTCGCCGTCCCAGCGCTTCGCCCAGCCGCGCGCCTTCCAGAGCGCCGCTGATGACGCTGAAAACGTCCGCGTCCGGCAAGAGCGCGCTGGCCACGCCGGCGGCGATAGCGCTGGCTGCCGCCGCGGCAATTTGCGTGTCATGCGTCGGCTGGCACGTCACCCAGGCCAGCTCCACAGCCCCTTGCACGTCGCCTGGATGGACCAGGCCCGCCGGCGCCACGCGCATCGCCGAGCCGTTGGTCGTCCCCATGCTGGTCAATTTTCGTGTAGAACTACCAACGACCCCGATATGGTCCGCGCTTTCGCCGCGCGCCAGCGCTTCAAGCAACGGGCGCGTCGTGGGCCCCATCTGGTGGCGCATCGGCGACGTCTGTGACCAGTGCAACAGCGCCTGCAACCAGCCCTCGACGTCCAAATCGCCGCCCGCATCGATGATGGCCTTAGCCAGCGTAAACATCTGGCTGCAATCGTCCGTAACCAGGCCGGCAGTGTCGGAATGCGAGAACGTATCGACGGGCGGCGCGATCAGCTCGCGTAATAAACCGCCGTGCTCCTCGATGATTTCGTCTATCTGGTGTTGCTCTGTGGCTGCGCCCAGGGCATCGCCCAGCGCCGCACCCATCAACCCGCCCAATACATGATTCTGCAACGACTTTCGGGACGCCTGCGCGCCGTCGGTGGTAACTGGCATGGCTGTATTCTACTCCACAAATTGTTGAGAAACGTTGGACTGCAGCGGATATTATCTATGATTGGGGTGCCTCACGCAAACGTTTACGTCACCGCCCAATCTTACTATACGCCACAAAATTATTTAATTAAGGTAATAAATGTTAAATTAAGTATAGGTTTGTCATAGAGAGGCAACCTGAGATTATCGCCTACCCTTTTCAGGAAACACAGGAGTGGGTAACAGCTCGCCAGCATCAAAGAGAGCAGCGCCCTTACTGCTGACATGAGCGCCGCTGCCCTTCCGCTCTTATCCCTTTCTTCTCTCCCAGGCTAATACGCTAACCCCAACCATCCCCACCGTAATCAACACAAACGCCGTCAGCGCCATAAACGGAATCGTCACAAACTCCCCATAATTCACATAGCGCAAACTGCACGGTACCCCCACCGCGCACGCATTCGCCTGCCCGAACACCTCCAGCTGAATCAGATAATGATACCCCGACACCCCCATCCCCAGCACCGAAAACGGCAACACGTACCCCGGCAAAGACGCATCCTGCCGCAACACCCCCACCAGCATGATTAACGCCAGCGGGTACATCAAGATCCGCTGGTACCAGCATAACTCACACGGCACAAACCCCCGCACCTCACTAAAATAAAGACTGCCC
Organism: uncultured Ardenticatenaceae bacterium; assembly: GCA_964432035.1. Lineage (GTDB taxonomy): Bacteria > Chloroflexota > Anaerolineae > Promineifilales > Promineifilaceae > JAAYYY01. Next base: position 3,626 of record CAYSMQ010000078.1, on the reverse strand, counting down.
AACATCGCCACCCACGCCACCGCCAGCGCTGCAACCGGCCCAAAATCCTGCACCAGGTCCCGCACATCCTCTCGCGCCACTACTCCCCTCCCCCCTGCGCCAGAATCGCCTCAATGCGCTGCTGTAGCTGGCCAAACGGAACCGCGCCCTCGATCATCTCCCCATTCACAAACAACGTCGGCGTCGACTGCACCCCACGCTCCTGTCCCGCCGATCTCTCCGCTTCAACAAGATCCTCATAGCGGTCCGACGCCAGACAATCGCCAAACACCTCCTCGTCCAGTCCCAGCGCCGCTGCGAACGCCTCCAGCGCCTGCGTGCGATACGCACCCGCATTCTCACCCCGCTGGTTCGCAAACAGCACGTCATGATACTGCCAAAACTGCCCCTGTTCCCGCGCGCACTCCGACGCCTCCGCAGCCTGCTGTGACTCCGGCCCTAAAAACGCAAAATGCTTATACTCAAACCGTACCTGTCCCGTTCCCCCGTACGTCTCAACCAGCTGGCGACCCGCGCCAGTTGCGAAATCTTCGCAAAACGGTCACTGAAAATCGCTAAACTCCTCGATCAGCACCGGCGCGTCCTCCGGCCCCCACGCCTTCCCCGCCGCATTCGGCGGCGGCGCCAGCGACTCCGGCATCACCACATCCTCCGGCGAAATCTCCCGCAACTGCAAAAGCACCGCCAGCGCCACCGCCGCCACAATCAACAAACCGACGATCCCCAGCGCAATATTCCGCCTCCGCCGCTGCTGCTGCGCCCGGTACTCCTCCCGCCGCTGCCGCACCGATCGTGTTGGTCCTTTAGCCATTTTCTTCTTCTCCAGAGCAAGTTTACTGTCGCGCGCCTACTTTACATCCGCGCACCCATCATAAGCAACTATCTGCAAAGTGCACACTATTTTCACCAAAAGAGACATTATCACCAAAACAGGCACCCTCACCAAAACAAGCGTTGATCTCTTCCGGGAACCGCCCGCTTTAAGAAACCGTCCCTTAACGCCTCATCTGTGACGCTGTTGGCCAGTTCCTCCACAAGTTCACGCGCAGTCGAGAATGATTGCCCGGCTTCCTCATAGTGCTTCATCCTACGATATACCTGGCCCAGGTTAGCATGCACGCGCCACAGCAGAAATCGCTCCCCGTGCACCAGCGCGTTGTCCAGCGCGGCGCGCAGCAACGGTTCCGCTTCGGCTGGCCGGCCTATTTTGGCCAACGCGACCCCCTTCAACTGCCACAGGAACGTAATCACAGCATCAGAAGACAGTCCTGGCGCCGAGTCGATCAACCGCTCGGCAAGTTCCAGAGCCAGCGCCGCATCGTCCTGTACCAACGCCAGCTCCGCCCGTCGCGCCCAACAGTAGCGTTTGCCCATCGTGTCCATTGGCGTTTCGGAAGAGAGCACATTCTCCAGAAAAGTCTGTGCATCCGCGGGATCGTCCAGCAGCAGATATGTTGCGGAAAGCGCGCCACAAACGTGGTTAATCCAATATTGGGATCGCAGAACCTCGGCCCCCTCCAGCGCCTGTTCCAGATGCAGCCACGCTTCCTCCGCGGCCAACAGTTCGTTGTATAACACGCCCAGCGCAAACTGATTGCCCACCAGCCATTCGCCGTGTCCAATTTCAGAGGCAATGCGCAGACCGCTCTTCATCACCTCCAGCGCCGGCCCGTAGCGACCACGGACCGTATGTAAGAGACCCAGGGTCCAATACGCCCACGCCTCTTCAGTTGGTGCGTGGAGCTCACGTGCGATGCGCAGCGCCTCCTTAATGTCACCCAGGCCATCCGGCGCGGGAGTTGGCGGCGCCGTTGCCAAAAGCACCAACAGCGAAAGGTTCGTTCCCCGCCCCATCAGGCTCGAGAGCAGACGCGCATCGTCATCCAACTCCTCAAAGAGCGTCACGGCCCGATCATAGTAGCCCACACTGGCATTCAGGTCAGCGCCCAGCAAATACGTGATACCCAGCAGGTCCAACGTTTTGGCCCGGCCGCCCAGGTCGCCCAACGCCTCAAAGATCGCCAGTGCTTCCTCATGGTACTCCGCCGCCCTTGCCGGTTTCTCCGCGTTCGCATACCAGTTCCCCATCCAGTTCAAACTACCCCCCAGCACCGCCGCATCGTCCATACCGCGCGCAAGCGCCAGCGCGCGAGCAAAATAGTCACGGGTCAACTGATAGTCACGTGAGGCCCACAACTTGCCCAAATCAAGCAGCAGGCGCCACTCCACCTGGCGCTCATCCGCCGCGCGGGCCAACTCAAGCGCCGTCTCATAATCCGCCCGCGCCTGCTCAAAGTCGCCTAGTGTGGCGTAGACCAGGCCGCGCCCGCGAAGCAGCTCGGCCAGTGGGACAGCTTCCAAGGAGACCTTTTCGGCCAGGTCAACTGCCCTGCTGTAGTGGCCGATCGCCTCGTCATTGGCGTGCATGCGTGCCGCACGCTCAGCAGCCGTCGTAAAGTAGGAAAGCGCGCGCTTGTACTCCCCGGCTTCGTGAAAGTGGTGCCCCAATTGCACGCCCATCTCCTCCAGCTCTCCTTCATACAGCCTCTCCATGGCCACGGCCACATCGGCGTGTAGATATCGCCGTTCACTTTGGCCGAGACGCCGGTACAGGTATTCCTGGAAAAGAGCGTGCCCAAAACGGTAGCGCGACAGCCGTCCCTGATCCGTCTTTACCTCCTCATGTTCCCGTATCAGCCTGTGCCGCCCCTCCAATTCTCTGGAAAGGACACCCAGCAGAGGCCGTTCAGCCATTTCTTGCACCTCGGCCACCACCTGAGCCGTGAATACCTCCCCTTCCACGCTGGCGATAGCCAGACACTCCTGCCACGTCGCGTCAAGCCGGTTAATGCGCTCCTCGATCACCGACTCGACTCGCGCCGGCAGAACATCCCAATTCAGCGTCGACCCCTCAACCCATCGCCCACCCTCATCCCGCAGAAGATCGCCACGCTCTTGCATCGTCCGCAAGAACTCGACGGTGAAAAACGGATGGCCCTTCGTACGCCGGAAAAGCGCCGCCCGGAACCCGCTCGGCAGCCGGTTCGGTTCACTGTCCAGAAGCGCATCCACAAAGTCACGGCCCATAGGCCTCTCAGTAGGGCCAAGTCCCAACCACACATCGCCAAAAATCCGCTTGAACTCGCTTAGGACCTTGGCCAGCGGGTGGCGCCCACCCCCACGACCAAAGGCCACTTCCTCCGGACGGTAGCTGCACACGATTAGGATCCTCGCCGCTGCGCGCCGCAGACGTCGCCCCAGATGAAACAAAAGACCAATCGAGGCCGCGTCGGCCCATTGGACGTCGTCCACAATCAGCAGCAACGACCGCTCCTGGGCCACGGCACGCAGGACCTCCGTCGTCTCCTGGAAAAGGGTGCTCTGCGCCACATTTGGCGAGCTTATTCCCTCGCGCTGCACGAGCTCGCTTAATCCCTGAACGTCGACGTCACGATAGGCAAACGCGGTGCCCGCCTGCCTCACCACCTTGGCGCGGGACAAAAGCGCCGCCCCAGGTACCAGGATGTTCGGCAAATGAGGGCCATGCTCCAATAGGGCTTGAAAAACCAGCGGCAAAGCCAACCACAGACGCGTGGCATGGTCCCGCGTGATCACACCCGCCTCCC
>CAYSMQ010000077.1:0-15263 GCA_964432035.1 uncultured Ardenticatenaceae bacterium | reverse complement strand
TACACGTCCAGACGCAAACGGGAGCGTTCATCTACCAGGGTGATAGCGTTGAATTACAGGTGGATATCAACCCTGAATCCGGCGCCACGCTCGTCAATCCCGCGACAAGCCAGGTCATCCTATCGCCCGGCGATTTCGCCGGTATTCCACCCTCTGCGGCGCGCTTTCGTGGCACAGACGAAGGCGAGCTGCCGCAGGCGCCGGGCCACAGCATCGAGGTTGCCGCGCGACAGACTCCGGGCGGCTATGTCCTGGAAGCCGCCATCCCCTGGTCCGATCTGAACGTCACGCCCACAGGCGGTATGCGTCTGGGTTTAGCACTCAATGCCAACGACAACGACTCGCCCGGCGTTGCCCGTCAAGAGGTTATGTTGTCCAGCGAGCCAGGCCGTACCTTGCGTAATCCCAGCACCTGGGGCACCCTCATTCTCGAATCGCAATAGAAAATTGCATGAATTATTGTGTGCCAAGCAAGAAAATTAAATAAGGATCAGCTTTGATCGGCCTTAATCGGCGTCCCATCCGCGCTCCATTCTCAGGAGAATCCTCATGGTTGACATCTTTATCAGCAGAAAGACATTTGACGAGGTGCTCGGCCACTTCGACGAAAAAGGCCTGAGCTACATCCACAACGCGGCTGACAATCCGCTGTCGCCAGACGAACTTGCGACACGGTTGCGCGAATCCGGGGCCACGGCTCTCATGAGTGTCCTCACTGACCGTGTAGATGCCTCACTGCTCGACGCCGCGCCGCAGCTACGCATCGTGGCCAACGTCGCCGTGGGCTATAATAACGTGGACGTCGACGCCGCCGGCGAGCGCGACATCGTCATCACTAATACACCCGACGTGCTCACCGAAACGACCGCCGATCTGGCCTTTGCCCTTCTGCTAGCCGCCGCGCGTCGTCTCAGCGAGGCCGATCCCTACATGCGCGCCGGAAAATACAAACAATGGCGGCTTTTCCAACCCCATCTGGGACTGGACGTCTATGGCAAAACGTTGGGTATTGTGGGCATGGGCCGCATCGGGGCCGCCACCGCGCGCCGGGGCGCGCGTGGCTTTGGTATGCGCCTTCTCTATCACGGGCATCACGAGCACGAAGAAGCCGAGCGCGAGTGGGGCGCGCAACGCGTCGACCTGGAAACGTTGCTGCACGAAAGTGACTTTGTTAGCCTGCACGTGCCGCTGACGCCGGAAACGACGCACATGATTTCGTCCCGCGAGCTGTCCCTGATGAAGCCTACGGCCATTCTTGTCAACACCGCGCGCGGCCCGGTGGTCAAGGAGGACGATCTGGTCGCCGCGTTGCAGGACGGCGTCATTGCCGGCGCCGCGCTGGACGTATATGAAGACGAACCGCAGATGGCGCCGGGCCTGGCCGATCTTCACGAACACGTCGTGCTCACTCCGCACATCGGCAGCGCCACCACCGAAACGCGCCTACGCATGTCGATGACCGCCGCCAGGAACATCAACGCCATGCTCAAAGGCCACCGCCCACCAAATCCGGTTAATCCTGAAGTACTCAGCAGCACAAGAGATTAGCGATTAATCTCAATCTCTAATCTCCAGTCTCCAATCCCCAATCCCCACCCCCTATTTCTCAGGCAACGTCCCCGCGAACCCCACGCCTCGCAAGACCCACTCCGTCAGGTCTTCATCCTCTTCAAGCCCTTCCGTCTCGACCACGACCCAACCCGACATCGTCCGTCCCGTGAAATCAAACGCCCGGGCGTACTCGTGGGCCAGCGCTTCTTCATAATCATGTGGCCCCACGCGAACGATAAGCTCGTCCCCGATCACACCCACCGCCATATTCCCATTCAGCAGAAAAGACAGCCCGCCAAACATTTTCTTCTCGTTGATGTCCTCTCGCACATCCAAAACCTCCCGCACCCGCTGCGCTAAACCTTCATCGTATGCCATGCCCGTATCCTTTCACAATTCATCGCCAGCGTCCCAATCTCCAATCAACCAATCCCCAATCTCCAATCTCTAATCCCCCACAACCGACTCCACGGGAATGAGTTTCCTCCCTTTCTTCCGCTCCGAAATCTTACTAACCGGCGGGCACTCCCAGGCCTCTGGCGGCGTCTCCCGGCGCACGTCTGTCATCTTGGGCAGGATGCCGCAAGCGAAGCACTGGTCGCGGCAGTCAATGCGCGTTTCACCTTTGCCGCTCATCAAGTAATCCTGCGTCAGGAAGCGGCGCGTCACTGCCACGTCGATGTGCTCCCAGGGGAACACCTCGTCGATGGGTCGGCGGCGGTGGCTGTAGAACGCCATATCCAGTCCTTCCTCGGCAAACGCCTCACGCCACTGGTCCATGTCAAAATGCTCGTACCAGGCGTCAAACTTGGCGCCCTTGCGCCAGGCGCGCTCCACGACCTCCGCCACGCGCCGGTCACCGCGCGTCAAGAAGCCCTCGTAGAAGGATTCCACCGGCTCATTCCAGCGCAGGCGCAGACCGTGCATGCGCATCTCCTTCTGCAGCAGGTCGATCTTGGCTTCGATGCTTTCCATCGTATCCATCGGTTCCCACTGGAACGGCGTGTGCGGCTTAGGGATAAACGTGCTTACGCCCACGTTCACGCCGGCCTTCTTGCCGTGGAACTTACGCCCCTCTTCCAGCACTGCCTTGGACAGGTCCACGATGGCCTGCACGTCCTCTAACGTCTCCTGCGGATGGCCGATCATGAAGTAAAGCTTGATCGTGCGCCAGTCACGACGGTAAATCTCGCGCGCCGTCTCCAGCAGCTCCTCGTCGGAGACGTACTTATTGATGATGTTGCGCATCTTCTCCGTCGCCGCTTCCGGCGCCAGCGTAAACCCACCCCGGCGGTTGTCGCCCAGGTTGTCCATCAGCTGCGTGGACACCGTCTCCGTGCGTAACGACGGCAGCGAAATGTTTAGCCCTAGACTCCCAAAGCGTTCTTGAATTCGCTCCGTCAGCTCCAGCACGTACGTGTAGTCGCTGGATGAAAGGGACAGCAGCGCGATCTCCTCGTAGCCTGTCTTGCGCAAGATGACCTCCATCGCCTCCAGCACTTCTTCCACCGGTCGCTCACGCACCGGGCGCGTGACCATGCCCGCGTGGCAGAAGCGGCAGCCGCGCGTGCAACCGCGCATAATTTCGATTGGCGCGCGGTTATGCACCGTCTCCACGTAGGGAATGACAAAGTCGGTGACGGGCGGCGGCAGCACGGGGACGATGGTCTTCAATACCTTCTCCGGCGCTTCGTCCACCACAGGAAAGGTGCGCTTAATGGTGCCGTCCTCGTGGTACTCCACGTCATAGAAGCGCGGCACGTAGCACCCTTCCAACTGCGCGATTCGCCGCAGCTGGCTTTCGCGGTCCAGGTCGCGCGTGGCGCGCAGGGCGCCGATGATGCGCAGGATGGCTTCTTCACCCTCGCCGATCACAAAGACGTCAATGAACGGCGCCATCGGTTCCGGGTTGTAACAGGCGTGTCCGCCCGCTACCACCAGCGGGAAACTGGTATCCCGATCCACGCTGCGCACGGGCATACCCGCCAGGTCCATCAAATTCAGCGCGTTGGTAAACAGCTGCTCATACGGCAGGCTAATGCCCAGCACGTCAAAATTGCCGATGGGATGGTGGCTCTCCAGCGAATAAAGCGGCATGCTCGTCTCGCGCATACGCTCTTCCATGTCCACCCACGGGCAAAAAACGCGCTCCGCCAGCAGATTGCGGTGCTTGTTAATGGTGTCATAAAGCGTCATCAGGCCCAGGTTGGACATGCCGATGTCATAGATATCGGGAAACGCCAGCGCCACGCGGAAATCAACCTCATCCCACGACTTCCGCACCTGGTTATATTCGCCGCCCGTATAACGCCCCGGCTTCCGCACGCGCGGTAGCATGCGCTCCAGAACGCGATCAATCTCTTGTGGGGTTCGCATCATATGCCAATACTCCGTCGCCAGACCGGAAACATGCAAGGACCGGCCCGACGTTCAAATCCTCCATATCTGTCACCATTATAACGAAAAGGGGATGTGGTGGTAATCTGCTAGTGACGCCTAAAAAAGACCCTGGCTTCTATAGCTCACGTCAACTATCATTGTAACGAAATCCAAACCAAACTGATAACCGGAGAAAAAATCAATGCCACGCTACGACTTTCGCTGTCACGATTGCACGACTGTCTTCGAGGAAGAACGCGCCATGGCGCAGGCGTCACTGCCCGCCTCGTGCCCGCAGTGTGGCAGCCAGGATACGTATAAACTGCTTTCCCAGGTTGCCGTTGTGAGCGGCAACCAGTCCGCCGGTAGCGCCCCGATGCAGGGTGGGGGGTGCGCTTGCGGCGGCAGCTGTGCCTGCGGCGGTCACTAAACGAGAAAGGTGAAAGGCCGGTCCCCGCTAGCCGGCCTTTCTAGAGGAAGAGGAGGAGGAAGATGCTCCTACCCACCTGAACGTCGTCCTCTAAACTTTTCCGGCACAAATAAAAAAAGACCGGCGCCAGATGCCGGTCTCTCGAAATCCAATCCTCGTTTTTCGCTAATTTACTCCGTCTCTCCCTCGCCTTCCGTTTCCGGCTCGTCGACGTCATTTTCGTCTTCCTCGTCCGTGTCCAGCACCTCGCGCGGCTTGCTCGTGCCAGTTGGTGGGCCGATAATGCCCTCCTCCTCCATCACGTCCATAATACGTGACGCGCGCGTGTAGCCGATCCGGAAACGGCGTTGCAGGAGCGACGTCGACGCCTTGCCAAGGTCGCGCACCAGGGCAATGGCTTCGGGCACCAGCTCATCCTCGTACTCTGACTCTTCTTCCTCTTCGATCAGATCTTCCCACAGCGGTTGCTGCGTGGGCGGCGGAGCCGTCGTCGACGCTTCCGCCTTCTTCTGCGCGTCCTCTGCCGTAATCAGATGTCGGCGCCGCGCGCCGCGCCAATAACGGATAATCCGCTGCAGCTCGCTATCACTCACAAAACTGCCCTGCAGGCGTATCGGGGCGCCCGCGTCCGGACTCTGGAACAGCATGTCACCCTGGCCCAACAAGCGCTCGGCGCCCGTGCTGTCCAGGATGACGCGACTGTCCGTGCCCGAGGCCACGGCAAACGCCACGCGCGCCGGGAAGTTCGCTTTGATCAGGCCCGTGACCACGTCGACAGACGGTCGCTGCGTGGCGATGATCATGTGGATGCCCGTGGCGCGCGACATCTGCGCCAGCCGCGTGATGCTGCGCTCCGTGTCTTCCGGCGAAATCATCATTAAATCCGCCAGCTCGTCAATCACTATCACCACGTACGGCATCTTTTGCCGCTCGCCGTCTTCGATCTTCTTGTTGTAATCCGTAATATTGCGCGCGCCGACCTCCGCCAGTCTCTGGTAGCGCGTGTCCATCTCTCGCAGCGCCCACTGCAGCGTGCCGATCACCCGTTCCATGTCCACCACCACGGGCGCCACCAGGTGCGGAATGCCGTTATAACCGGTCAGTTCCACGCGTTTGGGGTCGACCATCACCATGCGCAGATCTTCCGGCGTGTTCTGCAGCAGCAAACAGGCGATAAGGCTGTTCACGCACACGGACTTGCCGGAACCGGTGGCGCCGGCAATAAGCAAATGCGGCATCTTTACCAGATCGGCGGCAATCGCCTGTCCCGACACGTTCTGTCCCAGCCCGATGCGTAACGGCGAGCGGATGCGCGTGAACGCCGGCGAATCCATAACGTCACGCAAAGAGACCAGGGCCTTTTGTGTGTTAGGCACCTCCAGGCCCACGTAGCCGCGTCCCGGCACAGGCGCCTGCACGCGCACCGAATGCGCCGCTAGAGCCAACGCCAGGTCGTCGGCCAAACTAGATATCTTGCCCACCTTGACTTTCGTGCGCTTCCCGCTACGCTGCTCGATGAACTGCGGCTCCACGCCAAATTGCGTAATCGTCGGTCCCTGATTTATTTCTACGACCTTCGCCGGCGCCCCAAAGCTCTCCAACGTCTGCTCGATAATTTCCACCTGCTCGCGAATAGCCGCGTTGCTAATTTCTTGCTCGCCGCCGGCATTCAACATCTCGTCCACTTGTGGCAAATCCCAGCTGCGAGAGCCATTCGATGCCTGCGCATCCAGCGTCAGCGGCTCCGCCGGTGGTGCAGGGCTTTCGCTCGACTGTTTGCGCTCTGCCCGTTCCGGCGTCTGTCTGGGCTGCCGCTTCTCTTCGGCTGGCGCTTGCTCTCGTTCCGCGCCTGGCGCATTTGCCGTCTCCACTGCCGGTCCGTTCTGTGTAGGGGCACGGGTAATGCGCTCGCGTGGCACGCCGCCCATATTTATGGGAATGTCGCGGTCTCCCGTAGAGATGACGGGCCCTTGTGGGCGACGTTCCCATACTTCCTGCAAGAACTCGCCTAGATCCTGGCGCGTGACGCCGAATACCAGTACGGCGGCGATCAAGCCGATCAGTGAAAAGACGAAGACCGCGCCGGGACGTCCAACAGCCTGCGTCAGCGCCCAGGCCAGCACGCCACCCACGTAGCCGCCCCCCGTCTCTGCCTGCGCCACGGCCCACACATCGCCCAGTCCGTTTTGCATCACGACGCTGGTCAGCGACGCGAAGGCTTCAAAGGTGAGGAACAGCAGCAGCACACCAAACAACCGTAGCGATGGCAATTCCGGCGCTTGTTCCATGCCCCAAAGCACCAGATAAAAGCCGGTGGCGCCCATCGTCAGCGCCACAAAGATGCCGCCCCAACCGAAGGCCAGTTGCAGAAAGCCCGAAAGCGCGGCAGTGAGTTGGCCCTGATTTGGCGACAGCAGACTCAGGACCAATACAGCCGTGAGGAAGATGAGGGCGATGCCCACGATCAGCGCCTTCTGCGCGCTGCTTAACTCGATGCTGGGTTTTCGCGAGCGGCTGCTTCGTTTTCGCTTTGTGCCGCCGCGCGTCGATCGTTTCTTTTTAGCCATAGCTCAGATGTTCCCGAACGCATTATAACATGAGCACCGTGAATTGACAGATGATGGCTTCTATTGCGAAATACGGCTAACGGTGTACGATCCTTGATGTTTCACCCGCCATAAACAATCGGTGTCCAGAGTCCTGACTATGCACTACAACAACCACGATAACTTACCTTACTTTCGTTTCCACTCCTTTCCCAACGACGGTCTACTGCAGCATGCTGTATTCACGCGTCGTGGCGGCGTCAGCCCTGCGCCGTTCGCTTCCCTGAATCTTAGCGTTTCGGTGCCCGATGATAAAGACAATGTTTATGCCAACCGCCGCCGCGCCTATGGCATCGTCGGTCGCGACACCGACACCGTCGTACACGCGCACCTCGTGCACGGCAATGCCGTCGAGCAGGTGACGCAGGCCCACAACGGCTCCTGGGTGCCCCACGTCGACGGCATCGTTACAGACGAGCCCGGCTGTGTGCTGACGATGAATTTCGCCGATTGCGCGCCCATCATGCTTTATGATCCGCAGAACCGCGCTATCGGTCTGGGACATGCCGGTTGGAAAGGCGCCATTGTCGATCTGCCCGGCGCCATGGTGCGCGTCATGCAACAGGCCTTCGGCAGCGAGCCACAATCTTTGCTTGCCGCGGTAGGTCCTTGTATCGGCCCCTGCTGTTATGAAGTAGGCGAGGACGTTGTCCGCGCCGCGCACGACGTCTTTGAGCAGCCCGCAACGTTGTTTCACGATAATGGCGGCCCACGCTCTCATTTCGATCTGCCTGCCGCCAACCGCCACAATCTGCAACGGGTCGGTGTGCGCCAGATCGAAATGTCAGGTCTCTGTACTTCCTGTCGTAATGACCTCTTTTATTCGCACCGCGCCGACAAAGGTCGCACGGGGCGCTTTGGAACGCTTCTCATGTTGGGAGTAGATTAGTCCTCTGAAAACGATTATGACTGACACAAATGCCTTACCTGACTTTCTCGCCGATCTGCGCCGCCACGTTCGCGGAGAGCTACGCACCGACATCTACAATCGCACGCTCTACAGCACCGACGCCAGCATTTACCAGGCGATGCCTCATGGCGTGCTCATTCCGCAGACTTTAGACGACGTTCAAGCCGCTGTGGAGCTGGCCCACCGTTACCGCATTCCCCTTTTGCCACGCACTGCCGGTAGCAGCCTGGCAGGGCAGGCCACCAACGAAGCCCTGGTCGTCGACTTCACGCGCCATCTGGATCAGGTGCTGGAGGTCAACCAGGAGGAGCAGTGGGTGCGCCTGCAGCCTGGCATCGTGCTCGACGAACTTAACCTTCTGCTCAAGCCCTATGGCCTGCAATTTGGCCCCGATCCCGCCAGCAGCAACCGCGCCGCCATGGGCGGCATCGTGTCTAACAATTCCACCGGCAGCCATTCCATTCTTTACGGCATGACCGCCGACCACGTTTTGGAGATGAATGTTATCCTGAACGATGGTTCATTAGCCCACTTTGGTCCCCTTTCCGGCGAGGAGTTGCGGCGCCGGCAACAAAAGAGCGGGCGTGAGGGTCAAATTTACCGTGACATGACGGCTCTGGTCGACGATGAGGCTAACCGCGAGGTTATCCGTCGCGGCACCCCACGCCACTGGCGCCGCTGTGGCGGCTACAATCTGGATCGTTTCGTGCCCAACGGCGCTAACTATCGTTGGCCGCAAGACGAGCGCTTTAACCTGGCCAAACTGGTTTCCGGCGCCGAAGGCACGCTGGCTGTCATTCGCGATATGAAGCTAAACCTGGTGCCCTTACCAGAGCGCACGGCACTGGCCATCGTGCACTTCGATAGCCTCTACGAAGCCCTTTCCGCCGTGCCTGCCATGCTTGAAGTAGAGCCCTCGGCCGTCGAGCTGCTGGATAATCTGGGCCTGACTATGTGCCGCGACGTGCCGGAATATGCCCGGTTGCTGACGACGTTTGTGGAAGGGCAGCCGAACTGCGTGCTGATCACCGAGTTTTATGGTCAGAGCGAACGAGAACTGCGCGGCAAGATCGAAAACTTACGCCAGCATCTGCGTCGCCGCAAGATCAACGCCTCGGCCGTCGTGTCCGCGCTGGTGCCACACCTACAAGAAAACGTGTGGACTGTGCGCAAGGTTGGCCTGGGTCTCATGATGAGCATCAAGGGCGATCACAAACCTATTCCCTTCATCGAAGACGCCGCCGTACCGCCCGAGCACCTTGCCGAATACGTCACCCGCGTCGAGCGCTTTTGCAATGACCTGGGCACGCAAGTGGCCTACTACGCGCACGCCAGCGCCGGCTGCGTGCATATTCGTCCCCTGGTCAACACCAAAGTCGCCGAAGAGGTCGCTCGCCTGCCGAAGATTGCGCAATTCTCGGTGGAGCTGCTCGGCCAGTATGGCGGCTCACTCTCCAGCGAACATGGCGACGGCAAGGCTCGCAGCTGGCTCAATGAAGCATTTTTCGGCCCCGATCTGTACCGGCTTTTCCGCGACGTAAAAGGCGCCTTCGACCCGCACAACATTCTCAATCCCGGTACCGTCGTCAATGCGCCGCCCATGACCGAGAACCTGCGCTTTGGCGACGCTTACGAGGTTATTCCGCTGCAAGAGCACCTGGACTTCAGCAGCGACCAGGGCTTCCATCGCGCCGTCGAGATGTGCAACGGCGCCGGTATCTGCCGCAAACGGACCACTGGCACCATGTGCCCCAGCTTCATGGTCACGCGCGAAGAAGAGCATAGCACCCGTGGGCGCGCCAACCTCTTACGCGCGGCGATGTCCGGCAGCCTTCCGCCGGAGGATTTCACCGGAGAGCGAATGTATGAGGCCCTCGACCTGTGCATCGAGTGCAAGGCGTGCAAGGCCGAATGCCCCTCGTCCGTCGATATGGCCAAGATAAAATTCGAGTGGCTGGCGCACTATTACGAGGAGCACGGCACACCCCTGCGCGCGCGCCTCTTTGGCGACATTGCTCGCCTCAGCCGCCTGAGCAGCGGCCCGTTGGCCCCGCTCGCCAACTGGGGTCTGCAAAGCGGGCTGGCGCGCACGCTTATGGAAAAAACCGTGGGTATCAGTCGCCACCGCACCTTGCCGCCTTTTGCCCGTGAACCATTCACGACCTGGTTCCACAAGAAAAAGGCCGCACACCACTCGCGCTACGGTTTGCGTCCCGTCGTGCTCTTTAACGACACCTTCAATACCTACAACGACCCGCACGTGGCCATCGCCGCCACGCAATTGCTCGAAGCCGGCGGTTACGACGTGGTGCTGCCCGGTCACAAGTGTTGCGGGCGCCCCATGATTTCTAAAGGGCTTGTCGATCGGGCCCGCGCCGCGGCGCGTGATACCGTGGCCAGACTGGCGCCGCTGGCGGAAGAGGGCTTGCCCATTATTGGCCTCGAGCCGAGCTGTATTCTGACGTTGCGTGATGAGTATCTTTCTCTGCTGCCTGACGATCCGCGGGCGCGCACCGTCGCCGCCCAGACTGTGACCCTAGAGGAGTTTCTGGCACAAGAGGCCGACGCCGGCAATCTGGAACTGGAGTTTCGCTCTGACGCCCGTCGCCTGCTCCTACACGGTCATTGCCACCAGAAGGCGCTGGTGGGCACTGCCCCAAGCAAGCGCGCGCTCACCTTGCCGCCCAACTTCCAGGTGGATGAAGTAGATTCCGGCTGCTGTGGCATGGCAGGCTCATTCGGTTATGAGGCCGAGCATTATGACATATCGCTACAGATGGGCGAACGTCGCCTCTTCCCCGCCGTCCGTGAAGCGCCAGACGAGACGATTCTCGTCGCTGCCGGCACCAGCTGCCGCCACCAGATCGAGCACGGCGCCGGACGCCGCGCTTACCACCCTGCCGAAGTGTTACGTGACGCGCTATGTTAATTAAGAGAAATAAAAAAACCTGCGGGTATGTCACGCAGGCTTCCTTCAAACCCAGGCGCGCTCCCCTCGAGCGTGCCCGGCGCCCGCACACCCGGCGGGATGCCGGCGTCGGGCCTCTGTTCTCTGCTATTCCGCTCACGAACGTCACGCTGCGGCGGCGGTTCCGTCACGCGCTCCAGCAGCAACATCCCACCGACTGCCAGCGCACCAAATAGAGTCATACGGGCAACACTTGATCGAAACATACCTTAAACCTCTTTCCTTGGATTGGCTGCCGCGGCCTGCACGTCCTGCACATGATGAGGCAAACGAGAGATCCCCCGACAGCGGTAAAAGCCGAAATTTTCGAGAAAACGGCACTGATCACAACGTCATGGAATAACACAACTGGCTGAGCACAATCTTAGTCAAGTCGTCTGACAGTGTCAAACCGTACATTGCTCCTATAACTGCCTTGGTTATAATCCGCCTATGCTAATCGTCGATGCACATCTTGATATGGCCTACGGTGCGCTGCGCTTTGGCCGCGACCTGCGCCGTCCTGTTCAGGAAGTCCGCGCCCATGAAGGAAACGGTAGCGGCAATCTCGAAGGAATCATTACCGTTACCGTTCCGCAACTGCTAGAGGGTGGGGTTGGACTCGTGTTCGGCACGCTCTTCGCCATGCCCGAGTTTGCCAACAAGATGCTTCCCGACAACCGGCGCCTCGTTTATACCAATGCCGACGAAGCTTATCGCGTCGCCGGAGAGCAGTTAGATTACTATCGTCGTCTGGTAGATCAATTGGAGCGGCTGCGCCTGGTGACCGACCGCCAGACGTTGGAAGAAGTTGTCGCCAGCCATGACGAGAATGAAGATGGGCGCGGAGAACCGCTGTTGGGCATCGTGCCCCTAATGGAAGGCGCCGACCCCGTACGCGACCCGCTCGAGCTGCAGGAGTGGTACGAGCGCGGCGTGCGTATTATCGGCCCGGCTTGGTTAGACACGCGCTACGCTCACGGATCCGGCAGCAACGAAGGTTTCACCAAAGAGGGGTTTGAGCTCATGGAGGTCATGGCCGATCTAGGCTTTGTTCTAGACATTACACACATGAGCGATAAAGCAGCGTTCGAAGCCTTTGACCGCTATGAGGGCCAGATTATCGCCAGCCACAGCAATGCCCGCGCCCTGGTGCCCCATCCGCGCCACGTCAGCGACGATCAGATTCGGCGCCTGGCCGAACGCGACGGCGTCGCCGGCATTGTCCTCTTCAACAAGTTCCTCAAGGCGGATTATACACGGAGCGATCCCAAAGAAAGCGTGACCCTCGAGCACGTTGTGGCCCACATTGATCACATTTGCCAGCTCATCGGGGACGCCGCCCATGTCGGCATTGGCAGCGACATGGACGGCGGTTTCGGTCTCAACGAGACGCCCGCCGAGCTGGACAGCAGCGCCGATTTACCTCGACTGGCTCCTAACCTCGCCGAACGCGGCTACAGCAGCGAAGATATCGCCGGCATCATGGGCTTCAACTGGATCGAACGTCTCCGCCGCGTCCTGAAGTAGACTCACACCGTCTTCTGTAAACCTGCAAACCTGCCACTTGCAACTTGCAAACCTATTCCGCACGCAACGGCAAAATTGACCGTTCGTCACTGGCAACAATCTCCGCCTGCCTCGCGCCATTCGAAAGCTCGCGCAAAGCGTCCTGAAACGCCGGCAGTTTCTCCTGTGCCATCTGCGCCGTCACAGTCACTTCCGCGGCAAAAGTTTCATCCAGAATATTGCCGCTGTACTCGGCGATTAGGAGCCGCAACGATTCGAAAAGCGCGTACGGAACCGTCATCTTCACCGTATGGGTCGGAACCCGTTCAGCCCGCGGCGTCTCCGCCAAAACCGCCCGCGCCGCGTCCCCATAGGCGCGCACCAGCCCGCCCGTGCCCAGCTTCGTGCCTCCAAAATAGCGCGTGACTACCATTGCGGCGTCGCCCAATCCGCTGCCCTGTAGCACAGCAAGCAGCGGTCGGCCCGCCGTTCCCGACGGCTCACCATCGTCGTTACAATGCGCCGTTACGCTCGATCCGTGCCCCACAACGTAGGCGGGCACGTTATGCGTGGCGTCTGCGAACTCTTGCCGCATGCGCTCCACAAACGCGCGCGCTTCGTCCACGCTAAAGGCAGGCGCCAGCGTGGCAATGAAGCGGGATTTCTTAACCCGTATCTCCACACGCGTTTCTCGCGCCGGCACCGGGTATCGTTTTTTATCGGGCGTCATCATGGGCTCATTGTAACACCGATGCTGCTGCTCCACAGGCGTAGCCGTGAATGGGGCATTAAGAGGTTTGTATCTGAGAGGCGACTCCTCTAGAATTCATGTTCTATGATGCCGAAACAACTCCTTCGAACGTGGGCGGTTCTCGCGCTGTTGCTTGTTCTTTCCATGGCAGCCTGCCGTCGCGATCGGCAACCACAACCTCCGACACCCTCTCCCGCCGCCCCGCTAGCAACAGAGACGCCGAAGCAGGCGCCCACGGACCAATCGCGCCCTTCCCAGGCGACGCCCTCGGCGACAGCCGACGAACTTACCTTTTTGCCCCTCGCACCCAACGGCGCGACGCGGCAACCAACTATGCAAGCGACGGCAACACCCTCCTCTACGCCGGAGGCCACACCCACGCCAACCCCTCCGCCGTTTCCACCGTACGACGGTCCCACGCTCGACAGCGAGCGCATCGGCGTGCAGGTGCATCTGCACCGCGAAGAGCTTAACCCCATCCTAAACCACGTCTCCAACCTGGGCGCCGGCTGGGTCAAAGTGCAGGTTGCCTGGAAAGTCTACCAGCCTGAGCCCGATGCGTATGATGAGTGGCGGTTGCGTGAACTTGACCACCTTGTTTCCGGCTCGGCAGGGCGCGGACTCAAAGTACTCCTTAGCGTGGCCAAAGCGCCCGAATGGAGCCGTCCCACGACCGAGATGGACGGCCCGCCCTCCGATTTGGTCCAATTTCGCGAGTTCATGACCACCCTCGCGGCCCGCTACGAGGGCAACGTTGCCGCCTACGAGCTCTGGAACGAACCTAACTTGCAACGTGAGTGGAACGGCGCTCCGCTCTCCGCCGCTGCCTTCGTACAGCTTGTGCAGGAAGGCGCGGCCGGTGTTCGCGCCGGAGACAGCCAGGCCCTGATCATCAGTGGGGCGCCCGCCACGACAGGCGTCAATGACGGCGTCGTTGCCATCGACGATCGTAGTTATCTGCGTGCGATGGTAGCCGAAGGAGTTGGCGACTTTGTCGACGGCATCGGCGTCCATCCCTACGGCTGGGCCAACCCACCCGGCGCCAGCGTCGCCGACGCCGAGCAGGTGGCGCCAAGCCATAATAACCACGGCAGCTTCTTCTTTTCCGATACGCTCGGCCAGTACCGCGCCATCCTCGAAGAATCCGGTTACGGCCACTTGCCGCTGTGGCTGACCGAATTTGGCTGGGGCAGCTTCGATGGGTTGGGCGCTTCTCCGCCGCCCGAAGCACAGTTCATGGCCCACGTCAGCGAGTGGCAGCAGGCGCAGTACCTGCAGGAGGCGCTGGCGCTGGTGCACGATTGGCCCGGCGTGGGTCCAGTATTTTTGTGGAACCTTAACTTCGCGCCCGTCATCGGCAACGGCTTCAGCGAATCCGGTTACAGTCTCTTGCGTCCCGACGGTTCCCTACGCCCCGTCTATCTGGCGCTCCAGCATATCCCCAAGCAGTAAGGAAGCCGCCTCTCTCCGTAATGCAGATTTAAAACCGCTGTGGTAAAACAGGGCGGTCGATATCTCATTCTTGCCGGCCCCTACCAGACATCCTGTAGCCCGTCACGACAGGAGAGGACATGCTTGCCAATGCAGTAACCTTGAGCCGCCTTTTATTCCTGGCGCTTTCCGTGTATCTGCTACACCTACCCTCTATTGCGGCGCGCCTGGCGGCTTTTGCGCTCATCATCTTTACCATCTTTATCGATGCCATCGACGGCATGATCGCCCGCAGACGCGGCAGCGTCAGCGCTCTGGGCGCCGTGCTGGACATCGCCATCGACCGCGTCGTGGAAAACGTTTTCTGGATCGCCTTCGTCAGTCTGGACCTCGTGCCGCTATGGGTGGCCCTTGTCGTCGTCACCCGCGGCATCCTCACCGACGCTGTGCGCGGGTTCGCCATGGGGCAGGGGCTGCAACCCTTCGATATGATGCAGACCGACTGGGGGCGCTGGCTCGTCTCCCAGCGCTTCATGCGCGCCTTCTACGGTGTCGTCAAGGCAGTTACCTTTCCCGCGCTCGCGCTCCTGCACGCGCTGCTGCTTGTCTGGCCCGGTACGCCTCAGGCGGTCTATCTTCCCATCTTGCGCCTCGTCGTGGACGTGCTCATTTACCTCACCGTGGGCATTAATCTCTTGCGGGGAATTCCGGTACTTATCGAGTCGCGCCGCTTCTTCATTGCCGAACAC
>CAYSMQ010000076.1:0-15274 GCA_964432035.1 uncultured Ardenticatenaceae bacterium | reverse complement strand
TGCGGGAAGATAAGCGGTTTTATTCGGGAAGCGTGACGCGTGGAGGGAAAACGTAAAACGCCAGGAATACCTTGGGAATCCTGGCGTTTGTGTGCCCTGGAGAGGACTCGAACCTCCACGCCCGTAAGGGCATAGGCCCTCAACCTACCGCGTATACCAATTCCGCCACCAGGGCAAATCGAACTCCTATTATATCCTACAAGGCCCTATTGTCAACGAAAACATTGACATTCAAAACGTTTTGGATTACTATGAGAGGGAGCTTAAACGTTTTGGATGCTTGGCTGAAGTCGTCCCGCTTATGGCATCGATCCGCACAGGAGGACGGGTATGTCGGTGACCTTAAAGGACATTGCGCGGGAAGTAGGCGTATCTACCACCACGGTGTCGCGCGCCCTCGCCGGCTATAATGATGTCTCAGACGAGACGAGACGCCGCGTGGAAGAAGTGGCCGACCGGCTTGGCTATACTCCCAATATCCTCGCCCGCCGCCTACAAAAGCAACGAACCGACACGCTTGGTTTCATCATCCCCACCTACGGCGCCCGTTTTTCTGATCCCTTTTTCAGCGAGTTCATTGCCGGTTTAGGAAACGCCGCCGCCGACCACCGTTACGATCTGCTGGTTTCCACGCATGCGCCTGAGAGCGCACGCGAGCGCGGCGCCTACGAGCAGGCCGTTCGCGGCGGCTGGGTCGATGGCTTGATCGTCGTACGTACGCGCGTGGACGACAGTCGAATCCACCTTTTGTGTGACCACAATTTTCCCTTTGTCGCCTTTGGCCGTAGCAACGGATCTAACGACTTTCCCTACGTAGACGAAGACAGTGAGGCCGGCATGCGCATGCTGGTGCAGCATTTTGTCGAGCTCAATCACGGGCAAATCGGCCTCATCGCACCACCGGCCGAGCTCATGTTTGGCCGGCTGCGTATTGATAGCTTTCACAGGGCAATGGAAGCACATGGGATACGCGTGAATCCCGACTGGATTGTGACGGGCGATATGACCCAGCGCAGCGGCGCCGAGGCAGCAGAACAGTTGCTGGCG
Organism: uncultured Ardenticatenaceae bacterium; assembly: GCA_964432035.1. GTDB lineage: Bacteria > Chloroflexota > Anaerolineae > Promineifilales > Promineifilaceae > JAAYYY01. The sequence goes on along the minus strand of CAYSMQ010000076.1, from coordinate 14,227 downwards.
TTGCCAGAGCAACCGACGGCAGTTATCGCCGGCAACGATCTGATGGCCATCGGCGCCATGAGCCACCTGCAACAACAAGGCTATGAAATAGGCGCCGATTTTTCAATAGGAGGATTCGACGACATCCCCCCGGCGGCGCATACAAATCCGCCACTCACCACCATCCACCAACCCATCTACCACATCGCTCGTACCATTTGCGAGATGCTCATCGACATACTAAATGAAGGTGAGCTTGACGAAAGGCACATCTTGTTGACGCCCAAACTCGTCGTCCGCTCTTCTAGTAAACCACCTCGCTCCCATTCATTGCAGCCAAAGTAGTGTGATAGTCGCGCGTTCGCCATGGAGCGTGCGCTAAGGAGGTGTTATCTGGTTTTCATACAGTGTCCCGTTCTGAGAAATCGGATGTCTCTTGACAAGCCCCTTCTCATAGTTTTCCCTGCTAAGACATCCGATTTCTGGAAGCCACAGTCCAACTAGAAAAAGGAGAGAGACATGTTGAGATTGCCTAAGTTTCTGACGTTGTTGGTCATGATGGCCCTGATCATCGTCGCCTGTGGCGGCGAAACGCCGACGGAGGCGCCTGTGGCGGAACCCACAGAGCCGGCCGTCGAGGAACCTGTGGAGCAGCCAACCGAGGAACCCGTGGAAGAAGAGCCCACGGAAGAGCCAATGGAGGAAGAGCCCACTGAAGAGCCCATGGAAGAAGAGGAGCCCACCGAGGAGCCGGTGGAAGAGGAAGCAGCCGCCGGTGACGTCGTCTTCTTCTCCACTCAGTTCGAGCCCATTGAGGAACAAGAGGTCTTCCGCACTATCCTACAGGAGGGCGGTTACGACTTCACCGCCTCGCTCGAGGGTCCGCTCCTGGATACTGTCCTTGCCAGCGTCCAGGCCGGAGAGGGCCAAATTGACGTCATTGGTGCTCTGCACGGCACCTTCCCGCCCCTGCAGCGGGAGGATGCGCTGATGAACATGATCGATGTTTACGACGACCTGTCTGCCGACCGCGAGTTTGCTCAGTCCTTCGTCAACACCGGCTTGCTGGGTACTGAGGATTTCCTCTACTACGTTCCCTGGTTACAGGCAACCTACATCATGGCAGCGCACACCGACGCCCTGGAGTACCTGCCTGAAGGGGTTGAACTGGAAACGATGACCTGGGAACAGTTTGCTGAATGGTGCCAGGTGCTGCTTGACGAGACCGGTTCGCCCAAGTGCGGCTTGCCGCACGCGGGCCTGTTCCATCGCTTTCTGGAAGGCTATATGTGGCCCTCTTTTACCGGCGGCATGGTCAGCGAGTTCCGCAGCGATGAAGCGGCCGACATGCTGGCCTGGGCCCGCGATTCGCTGTGGCCCACGATCCACCCGCAGTCGATCAGCTACGACTTCATGCAAGAACCGCTCCTGGCCGGCGAGGTGTGGGTCGCATTCGACCACACGGCGCGACTCATCGAGGCTTTCAACGCCGAGCCTGACAATTTCGTGGCCTTCGCCGCGCCTTCTGGCCCGGCCGGCAAGGGGTTCATGCCCGTGATCGTTGGTCTAGGAATGCCGGTTACTGCGCCTAACCCTGAGGGCGGACAGGAACTGATCGACTACCTGACACGACCAGCTACGCAGGCGCGCATCCTGCGCGACTTGGCCTTCTTCCCCGTCGTCAGCGAGGTTGACACTGGTGACCTGCCCGAGGGCGTGTCCATCGAGCTAGAGGCCGTCACCGCACAATCCAACGCCGACGACGCCATCCCCGCCTTGTTACCCGTCGGCCTTGGCGAACGCGGCGAGGAAATCAACCAAATCTTCCGCAATGCGTTCGATCGCGTGGTCCTCGACGGCGAGGACATCGACACGGTCCTTTCTGAGGAAGGTGACAACCTGCAAACCCTGTTCGACGAAACAGGCGCGCCCTGCTGGGCGCCTGATCCGCTGGGCGACGGTCCTTGCCAGGTTAATGAGTAACGTCGTCTAACATTAGTAAGGGCGACAGCCGGACCGGCCGCCGCCCTTACTGTACAAGAGAGCAGCCATGAATAAGCGTAACTGGGCGCCGTATCTGCTAATACTCCCCTCCATCGTCTATCTGGCACTCTTCTTCGCTTGGCCCATGGTTCAGGCGCTGGGTCTTGCCGTGTGGGATGACGACCGCCTCTTGCTACTACTGGAAGAACCACAACGAGATAGCGAGTCGAGCGGACGGCTGCCCCAGGGCGCCCAGGTGGCAATCCTGGGCCGGCAGGGTAACGAGCTTTCGCCAGAGGCTGTTGGCGAAGCGAACCTACTGACCGAGCGCTGGTTCCGCGTCAGCGGCGAGGACGAAACCGGCGCGGCCGTGGAAGGCTGGACCTCTGAAAGCCGCATCCGTGTGCGCCAGGAAGCAGACGATGGCACGCCTCTTGGCGGCACGGTACGCCCTCGGCTGGGCGCAGACGCCGACGAATTCACCAACCTGTACACCGAAGCAAACGAAAGCAGTGCCGTCGTCAGTCGTCTCCTGGAACGAGACGAAGTCTCAATCGAGGAAACGATCACGCTCGAAGTCTGGTACCAGGTTCAGGGACAGACTGCCGACGGCGATGAACTCACGGGTTGGGCGCCATCGCGCTTCGTGCAAGTGTTCAGCGACGAAACCAGCGGGCGCATCGACCGCGGTAACGCCGGTCAATTCACCCTTGATTACATCCGCACCATGGTCAACGACCGCTTCTTCATGCCTGCGTTGCGCACCACGCTGTTGCTCATGGTAATCATCATTCCCATCCAATTTGTGCTTTCCATCATCATGGCTCTAGTCATCCAGGCGCGCCTGCGAGGCAACTCGCTATTTCTGTATGTCTTCGCCATCCCGCTGGGCATTTCTGACCTCGCCGTGGGCATCGTGTGGTTTGCAATTTTTACGCAAAATGGGTTTCTTAACTCTATTCTACAGGGGTTAGGCCTAATTGACGCGCCCATTACCTACCTATCGGCGGAGACAAGATACTGGATCATTATCGCCATCGTTCTAGCCGAGGTCTGGCGCGCCACATCCATCGTCATGGTCATCGTCGTTTCGGGGTTGCAGGCCATTTCACAGGAAGTTTTGGAAGCCGCCGAGCTTTTCGGCGCCACGCTGTGGCAACGCATTCGCCACGTCATCTTACCCCTGCTAAAACCCAGCCTGCAGGTGGCCCTCATTCTACGCACCATCCTGGCCTTACAGGTATTCGCGGTGGTCATCGCGCTCAGCGGAGGCGACGTCGTGACCGTATTGGCCAACGAAACGTACCGCCAGTATAACGAGTTCCGCAACGCGAACGTGGCGGCGGCCTACGCCGCCCTGATTCTGCTCCTGTCCATGGTCAGCGCCGCCGTTTACCTGCGGCTCATTCGCACGCAAGAGGAGGTAACAGCATGAGCACAATTACCGGCGAACAGACTACAACGACAACTGTTGAGGCGTCGGAAGAGGTCAAAGCCATCCACCGCAAGATGCGGCGGCGGCAACAGCTAAATCGCGCCGCCACGTATGTGGTCGGCATCCTCATTTCACTGTGGATCCTGCTGCCTATTCTCTTCATCGCCTCCATGGCCCTAACCACACGTGAAACCGTGCGCACTTTTCCTAAAGGGATACTGCCCTTTATCCCCTTCTCCATGGATACGCTAAACTTTTTCTTGAACTCGCAGGGCATTATTCCCGGCCTCATTAACAGCCTCATTGTCGCCGGAATCACGTTAGTCCTTTCTACCGCCATTGCGGCGCCGGCAGGTTATGCTATCTCCCGCTACTTTTTCCGCGGACGCGACGCCTATCGCCTCTCAATCCTCGCCGTGCGCGCCTTTCCGATCGTCATTCTGGCCATTCCTCTTGCCGTGGTCTTTATAAACGTAGGCATCTACGATAGCCCCTACAGCCTGGCGCTGATGCACACGGCCCTGGCTCTGCCCACCACCGTGCTCGTCATTGGCAGCGTCTTTGCCAGCATTCCCTACGAGCTGGAAGAGGCTGCCATGGTCTTTGGCTGTACGCCGTGGCAGGCCTTCCGGCGCGTCATCTTGCCCCTCGTCTTGCCTGGCATTGCCGCCGCCGCTATCTTTACGTTTGTCTTATCCTGGAACGAAGTCTTCGCCGCCAGCATCTTGACCGTGCGCAACCGCACCCTCCCGGCGCAGGTGCTGAATGCGCTGGGCTCGTCTTCGCAGGCCTACCAGTTCGCCGGCGGCTTCTTCATGCTTGTCCCGGCGATAATTTTCATCTTTTTCATCCGCCGCTACCTATTTAACATGTGGGGACAGGTCACTAAGTGATCCGTAAACCACGTCGTTGAAGGTTTGTAGTAACGGCTTCAGCCGCTAAATCGCTGAAGCGGTTACGATTAGCGACCTGTGAGGTTTCGTCATGGCCGAAATAAAAATCGAAAATGTCACAAAACGCTTTGGGGATTTCGTCGCCGTTGACAACGCCAGCCTGACCGTCGCCGATAAGGAGTTCGTCGTCTTATTAGGGCCCAGCGGCTGTGGCAAGACGACGTTGCTAAGAGCCATTGCCGGATTAGGCATGCCCGAGGAAGGGCGCATCAGTATTGGCGGGCGTGACATTACCTACCTGCCGCCACGCGAACGCAACATCTCCATGGTCTTCCAGAGTTACGCCATCTTTCCCCACATGACCGTTTACGACAACATCGCCTTTGGTCTCAAAATGCGCAAGGTTGATGCCCACGAAACTGACCGCCGCGTGCGTCAGTCAGCCGAGATGCTACACATCGAGCAATTTCTAGACCGTTTTCCCAATAAGATGAGCGGCGGACAGCGACAGCGCGTCGCCGTGGCGCGCGCCATCGCCATGCAGGCCCAGGTTTTGCTCATGGACGAGCCGCTCAGCAACCTGGACGCCCTGCTGCGCCTGGAAATGCGCGCCGAACTGAAACAGCTTCTCAATGAGCTGGAGGTGACGACGATATATGTCACACACGACCAGATCGAAGCCCTTAGCATGGGCGATCGCATTGCCGTCATGAAAGCCGGCGTCATCCAGCAGGTCGATCACCCCTCAACAGTATACGACAAGCCCGCCAACGATTTTGTCGCCGGTTTCATCGGCAATCCGCCCATGAACTTCATCGGCGGCACCATGCGGCGCGACAACGGACAGGTCATATTGCGCATTGCCGACTTCACCGTCTGCCCCACGTCCGAAATGCAGCCTGTCCTCCAGTCTTACGGCGATCAGGAAATGGTCATCGGAATCCGCGCCGAGAACATGGAAACGCTAAGAACGCCTGCAGACGACGCTATGAAGGTCACCGTGCAGGTCGTCGAACCGCTGGGCTCGCAGAACCTGCTCACCGTGCGCATTGGCGACGATCTGATAAAGGTCGCCACCCATCCCACCTTCCAGATCGAGCCCGGCGACGACGTCTGGCTGCGCTTTCCGGCCGACAAGATCCGCTGGATAGATCGACAAAGTGGTCAGGTACTGTATCCATGAGCCGGTAGATCCCCAGGCGCGGCTATTGCCTATTGGGTTGTCGAAAAGGGCACACACTCATCTCTATGTCTTCAGCCACGACGGCGCACATCATCAATCACACGCATTGGGATCGGGAATGGTTTCTGACGTCCGAATACACCAGCCGCTGGATCCCCCGCCTCATCGACAAGATAGAACAGATCGCCAATGAAAATCCCGACTTTCGCTTTCTCTTTGACGGGCAGACGCTGGTCATTGAAGATCTACTTGTCGTTGATCCGAGCTATGAGGCGCGCGTACGCTCCTTGCTGCAAAGCGGCATCCTACAGCTCGGTCCCTACTACTGCCAACCCGATTGGCAATTGACCTGTGGTGAATTGCTCATTCGTAATCTGATGCTGGGCCGGCAGGACGTGGAAGCCCTTGGCGGTCAACCGTTAACCGTCGGCTGGCTGGTCGATACATTTGGACACAGCGGACAGGCGCCGCAGCTCCACCGCTTCATGGGCATCGACGCCGTCTTCGTGTGGCGTGGTTCTTCCTTGCTTGAGCCCTACTTCAGCTGGCGCGGCCCAGATGGCAGCGAGTTGTTGGCCATTAATCTCTTCGGTGGCTATCGCAACCTGTACGGCGTGACTCACGCGCCGGAGGTCGCCCTCAACCGCCTGCAGTCCGAAGTAAAAAAGCTGGCGCCCTTCTATCCGACGCCGGATATTCCGCTCTTCGACGGCTACGATCTGGAGGACGACCCCGAAGATCCCGTCCGGTTTTATGCTCGCGAATTCCCAGATGGCGTGACAGTGGACGGTAGCGTCCTTCAGCTCCGCGAGGCGACGCCAGAGTCCTTTGCCCGCGACATCGCGCGACGCAACTTAGAGCTACCCACCGTCAAGGGCGAGTTGAACTCCGGCAAGTACGGAGCCACCTTCCCGGGAACCTTCTCGGCGCGCACCTATCTGAAGCTGATGGCCCACGACTGCGAACACCTCTTGTTCAGCGTCGCCGAGCCGCTTGCTGTGATGGCCCGGATGCATGGCAGGCGCTACCCGACGGAGACACACGAAACGTGGACGCGCAAGCTGCTACAAAACGTCGTGCACGACTGCATTTGCGGTGTGAGCATCGACCAGGTGCACGAGAAAATGGTCGACAGTTACCGGCGCCTGCACCACGCCATGACCGAAGGCATAGAGGCTTCGCTAGCCGCTACGCTGGCAGAATTCCAGACCGGAACCTACGCGGTCTCCACCAATCCCTTCACGGCCTCGAACTGGCAAATTGCCGGCGGCAGCCTGTTTCAGAGCAGGACAGAGGGCGTGGGCATCTGGCCCATCACCGCGCAATACAACGTGCAGAACATATCGCAGCCAGCCGGCAATTTCACCTGGCACAATGACCATTACAAGGCGGTCTTACAGTCTGACGGGGCCCTGAAACTGGGCGACGGTCGCTACGGCGTGCTCACAGTCTCTCGAGAACACGGCGATACATACTCTGCCCAGAGCGGCGAGCGTCTTGGCGTTGTCCAACCCATCTCACCGCCGCTTCTCGTGCAGCGGAGCGCCCACCACGCCGTAGTCGAGTATCAGGGAACGTGGCGCGGCGAGCAGGAAGAAGTCTCCGTAGACGTGCGCCTGACCTTCGATCCGTCGCCCCTCATCCGCTGGGAAATCGACCTAGACAGTCGCGGCGCCGACCTGCGCGTGGACATGCTATTTGCCACCGAGCTTGCCAACAGCAAGGTCTATGCGAGTATGCCTTTTGAGCTCGTGAAACGCCCCAAGGCCGACCGTGACTTACTACCTGCGGCGCTCTCACCGGAGCTATCCAACGTCTTACTCGGTCAACGGGAGCTAAACGCGGTCACTGATTTTCCCTTTCATGATTTCGTGGCCCTCAGTAGCGACCGCAAACCGTCCGTCGCCGTATTCAGCAAGGGCTTGCGCAGCTACCGTGCGGACGACGAGGGCGCTATCATGCTGACTTTACGGCGAGCTGTGGAATGGGTGACGAAAGCCGATCTGCCGGATCGCATCGGCGACGCTGGCCCCTTCTTTTACGTGCCAGACGCGCGCTGCGAACGGCGCGTGCGGCACGAGATCGGCCTCGTCGCCGGCCAATTTGAACCCCAATCCATGACGTTGCAGCAGCTCAACGCTGCCTTCCAAAATCCCCCCCTCATTGTTCACGCTAATGCTAAGGGAGAACGGCAGGCGTGGCAACTGTTGCAGGAAGACCTTCCGTTAAGCAGCCTGAGCCTTAGCGGCGACTCTGTGTTGGCGCGCTTCTACAATCCGACCAGCCGGTCCGTCGCTTTCGCGCGCTCTGTTCGTCAAACGGATCTGTGGGGCAAGGAGATGAACACGGTCTCGCAGGTCGCGCCGGGCAAGATCGTTACGGTGCGCGTCCCGGAACCGGCCTCCGGGGAGTGGAAAGAGAGCAAGGACGAGGGTCCGGCAATCACGCTGCTGACGCCGCCGCGTTGGCGCGACGGCGGGAACCAGGGCCGGCCCGACCACGCGGTCTTAGACTTGCTGCAGCAAAAAATGGATGTACTGGCGAGCCAGCTTGAGACCGTGCGAAAACAAGAAGACGACGCCACCGGCACCGATCGGCTGCGATTGCAGCACCGCGGCTATGTTCTGGAACGGGAATTGCTCGAGATGAGGCTTTCGCACGCGCTCAACAGTCGCAAGCTGGAACAAGGACCGTCGCCGGATCATGACGCCCTTTATGGCGTCGATCCTGAAATTGCCGAAATCGGAAAGGCACTCAACCGCCTGCGAATCAAGCGGCGTATTTTCGACTATGTCGTACAGGCCATTTAAAGCGAACTACAGCCGGTGTGGGGCAACGTAATGGATGTCAGAATTAGGCAGCTCTTGACGTTTGTATACGGGGCCGAAACTGCTGAGCAGATAGCGCCGCGACTGCAGGCGCTCCTGAACGAGTTTCGCGACAAGATTGCTGCGCGCCCCGTTACCCATTACTTCGACCATCGGGACATCATTCTCATTACCTATGGCGACATGTTGCGCGCCAGTGGCGAGCCGCCCCTACAAACGCTACGGCGCTTTCTCGAGGAGCACGTTGGTGGCCTGGTGCGCGGCGTGCACCTGCTTCCATTCTTCCCCTACTCATCCGACGACGGCTTCTCGGTCATTGATTACCATGAGGTGGATCCCAACCTCGGCCATTGGAAAGACGTCGAGGCCTTTGGACCGGCGTTCCGCCTCATGTTCGACGCTGTCATCAACCATATGTCGCGAGACAGCGCCTGGTTTCAGGCCTTTAAACGGGGCGAGCCGCCTTACACTGACTATTTTGTCACGGTCGAACCGGATACCGACCTTTCTGCCGTCTTTCGTCCACGCGCCCTGCCTCTCCTGACCCCAGTGGACACGGCACAGGGTAGGAAGCTGCTATGGACGACATTTTCAGAAGACCAGATCGACCTCAACTACCGCTCGCCAGACGTATTGTTGGAAATAGTGCGCGTGCTGCTGTCATACGCGGCTCACGGTGCGACCGTCATTCGCCTAGATGCCATCGCCTTTATGTGGAAGGAAACTGGAACAAGCTCGATTCATCTCCCGCAGACTCACGCCCTTATCCAGCTTCTGCGCGCCGTGTTGGATGAGATTGCGCCACAGGTGGCGCTTGTTACGGAAACCAACGTGCCCCATGAAAAGAACATCAGCTACTTTGGCGACGGGTACAACGAGGCCCAGATGGTCTACAACTTCTCGCTGCCGCCGCTCACGCTGCACGCCTTCCATACCGGGGACGCCGGTGCGCTGACGCGATGGGCGCAGACACTCACGTTGCCATCAGATCGGGTCACATTCTTTAACTTCCTGGCGTCTCACGACGGCATCGGTCTGACGCCGGCGCGGGGGATTCTGACGACCGCGCAGATAGAGGCGTTGGTGGAGCGCATCCAATCGTTAGGCGGTTTTGTTTCCTACAAGACCAATGCCGACGGTTCGGAGAGCGCCTATGAACTCAATGTCAACTATCTGGACGCGCTCGGCGACCCGAACGAACCGCAAGACCGGCATCTCCAGGTGCAACGATTTCTATGCTCTCAGGCAATCATGCTAGCCCTCCGAGGCGTGCCCGGCATCTACTTCCACAGCCTCTTCGGCTCCCGCAGTTGGACCGCGGGCGTAGAAGAAACGGGACAACGGCGCGCCATTAACCGCCAGAAGCTGCGCAGCCAGAACCTGCGCCGAGAGCTGCAAGGCGGCTTACGACACGACGTCTTTAGTGGCTACCGTCGTCTGCTACAGATACGCGCCACAGAGATGGCCTTCTATCCCTATGGGCGCCAACGCGTCCTGAGTGTGCATCCCGCCGTGTTCGCCGTAGAGCGAGAATACCGCGCGGCGAGAATGCTATGCCTGCACAACGTCTCAAACCGCTCAATTAGCATGATAGTGGAGAGTGTGGGGAGCGTTGATCTGGTCGGCGAGAGACCAATCACAAGCGGGGAGATTACGCTCGCTCCCTACCAGGTGCTTTGGATAAAGTGAGTTTCTCTCCGTCAGTATAGTGGGTCCACTTGGCCGAAGCGTTCTAAACAATGCGCCGCAAACAACGCGCTGTAGACAGCGTGGGCAAAAGCGCATAAACTACCATCCTTGATCATGTATGAGTTCCTGAAGAAGATTCCTCTCTTCGCCGCCATGCCAGAGTCCGATTTTCGGCGCCTCTGTGAGATTGCCGAGCCGGTCAAGCTCGCCGCCGGCGATCAACTCTTTGCCGAAGGCAGTCCCGGTAAGCGCGCCTACGTCATCATGGAGGGAGAGATAGAGATCGTTAAACGATCGGGCAACCGGGAAGTGCTGCTCGCCATCCGGCCCGCCGGAGAGGTAATTGGCGAAATGGCCTTGCTGGAACAGGCGCCGCGTATGGCAAGCGTGCGCGCGCACACCGACGCCAGACTCCTTGCCATCCATCATGACGAGCTGGAGAAGTTGCTCAACGCGAGCCCCTCGGCGGCGCGCGCAATGCTGACGACGATGGTCGGGCGGCTGCGCAACACCGAAGCGATGCTGCGTGAAAGCGACAAGATGGCACAGTTAGGCACGCTGTCCGCCGGTGTCGCGCACGAGCTAAACAACCCGGCAGCTGCCGTACAGCGGGGAGCGGGACAGCTAAAGGAAGCCGTTGCCCGCTTGGAGACTCTACGTGAACGGGTCATGGTTCTAGATCTTACGCCGCAACAACTGGACTTGATAGCATCTGTGCGGCAAGAGGCGCGAGAGAGGAAAACGGAACAGGTAACACTGGGCGCCCTGGAACGTAGCGATTTAGAGGATGAACTTGAAAGCTATCTGGAAAGGCGCAACGTCGAGGGAGCGTGGGAATTTGTTCCAATCCTGGTGCAACTCGGCTTCGATGTGCCCAAATTGGAAGCCCTTTACGATGGCCTAAGAAGTGGCGCCGGAGAGCCTCCCATTGGCCCCGTGCTTTCGCTGTTGGCTGCCGAAGATTCGGTCGAGAACTTGCTGGACGAGGTGAGCGACGGCGCCGGGCGCATAGCCGAAATTGTCAAGGCGCTCAAGTCGTACACCTACCTGGATCAGGCGCCGGTGCAAGAAGTGGACGTGCGCCAGGGGCTTGATAACACGCTGATCATCCTGCGCGACAAGCTCAAGGAAATTGACGTTCAGCGCGAGTACGATCCGCAACTGCCGGCAATTCAGGCTTTTGGCAGCGAACTAAATCAAGTGTTCACCAACATTCTGGATAACGCCGCCGATGCGCTAGTCGGTCGAGAAGATGCGCGAATTCTCATTCGTGCGCGCAGCGACGACGATTTCGTTGTAGTCGAGATCGAAGATAATGGGCCGGGAATCCCCCCAGACCTCGCCAACCGCATTTTCGACGCTTTCTTTACCACCAAAGGACCTGGAGAAGGCACAGGCTTAGGCCTGAATATCAGCTACAACATCGTCGTCAACCGGCACCGCGGCGACTTGCGCGTGGAGTCTGAACCGGGGCGGACCTGCTTTTTCATTAAATTGCCGGTGAGTTATCAGGTAGAGAACAGCGCACTTACCGTTGGCTCGGGCCTCGACGATGGCATGTCGTCCGCAGATAGCCGGCCCTCCGACGAAGCGTTAAAAAGAATTCTGACCTCGACACGCACGATCGCTGTCGTCGGTATGTCGACCGATCCTCAGAAAACGGCATATACTGTGCCTTTCTACCTGCATGAACAAGGGTACGAAATCATGCCTGTCAATCCCCGGGGCGGATGGTTGCAGGGCCTGCGCATTTACCACGATCTGCTATCGCTGCCCAAGGTGCCAGACGTGGTCCTCATCTACCGCCCGAGCGCGGAGACGCCCGCCATTGTCGAACAGGCCACCCAGATTGCCGCGCGCGTGGTATGGATGACCGAAGGCATCCACAATGCCCAGGCGGCAGCCCGGGCGCGCGCTGCCGGGATGCACGTAATCATGGACACCTGTATGCGCACCGTGCACAAGCGCCTCTTCAACGACTAGGCCGCCATGTTCTGGACGTTGGGCCTCGCTCACCTTATCGGCGACTATCCGCTGCAGACAGACAGTCTCGTACGCGCCAAGCGCCACTGGTGGGGTCTGACGTTACACGTCGCCATCCACCTCGCCGTCATGCTATTGCTCGCCGGCCGCGACAGCTTTACGGTGTGGCCCCAACTATTGGCATTAGCCGCCGCCCATTTTGCCATCGACGCTTTGAAAAACTATGAAGCAAGGCGTTGGCCCCACCTTGTTGTCGCATCCTATACAATCGACCAAATCCTGCATTTCCTTTCTATTATCTTCGTCTCGCTGTGGATTGAGGCAGAGCATGGCATCCATCGCGACCAGAACTGGCTCATCTACGCGGCCGCTTATCTCAGCGCTACGCACGTCTGGTTCATTACCGAACGCGTCGTCGCTTATCGCCAACCGCACTACCAGGCCGAAGTAGAGACCCACCGCTGGCCCCGTATTTTTGCGCGCGGGTTAACCTTGTCCGTCTACTTGTTGCTGGGCCACTTGCTGTTGGCGCCCAAGGCGCTAGTGATCCCGTTCGCCCTGGCACTTCGGCTCCCCCCTCCCTACCGTTGCAACCAGTTTCGCCGCCGCATGCTCGTCCAGGATCTCCTTGGCCCCCTCGTTCTTGCCGTGCTTGTCTTCTGGTTTGCTTTCTAGCTCACCGGGCAGCCCATTGTCCTATTGCCCCAGTTTGACATTTTAGCTATAAATCATTAGCGTATGAATGTGCCATCTTGTGATGGGCTCATCTGGCTCTACTAAGACGAGATATCTAGATAAGGAGCGTGGGCATGGCCGAAGAAAACTTCGAAGAGTTTGACTTTGAAGAAGAAGTGCCAGAAGAAACCGACGATACCGCCTTCGATTTTGAAGACGAATTTGATCGCCTGCGGCAGAAGACGGCCCGCACCAGCGCCGTCTACGACGACATGGAGCTAGAGGACGAGTTCGAGGTCGAGGAGGACGAAAGCTTCTTTGGCCGGATCTCGGCCGGTCAGCGTCTGATTCTGCTACTCCTACTTCTCGTCGACATTGTGGTCATCGCGTTCGGCTTCATGGTGCTCTTCAACGTCATCCAGCTCTAGCAAGACGCGGTCCTACTCCGGCGGTCTCAGCAACAGCGTATCTATCTCTGCCTCCTGCACCGCATCCCGGCTGAACCGCAGGGTGCCATATTCCCCGTTTAACCACATCTCAATGAAATCGTCGTAGTGCGGGTGAAAGGGATGTCCACTCTGCCCTGTGGGGTGGATCACGCGGCCGTTGTCCAGGTCCGACATATCTACGATCATTCGCATTGAGGGATGTCCGCTGACCGCCGCCACATTATTCCAACTCCAACTGGTGGCGTTCACGGCGCTCGTCGTGCCGCCTACGGCGTATGGTCCGCGATTAACGATACCTTCGATCAGGCCAATGCCACTCTGACCAAGCGGGTCGCTGACAAACGTCGCCGTGTGCAACTCGCCCCAGGTCCATGATTCCATATCGCTGCCCACGTTCTCCTCAAACCAGTCCACGGTTGCCGAAAGCGCCTGGTGCACGATCTCTTCTTGTCCCTCCGTCTCCGCAGTGGTCACGTCGTCCCACCAGCGGGCATCGGGCTGCTGCGCCACCTGATGCAAGAACACACGCTGCGCGCCGCCACTGTTCGACAAATAGTCATCGCGCGCGTCGCCCAGCTCATCGGCGAGCGTCGCACTGGCTAGTTGCATGTTGAACACTTCAAAAAGGGCCGCCGGCACGCTGGTCGGGTCGGTCTGCATGTCCCAGCCGCGCATGCGTTCAATCGCTGCCTGCACGCGGGCGTCGCTGCTAGACATGCCCTCCAACAAGGGAATGTAAGACTCCGCCAGCAACGTTTTGCCATCCATCTGGATCTGCGCAAAATCACCGGCGTTGATGTCTCCGCGCGCAATCGCCTCTTCTAACAGCTCGGTAATGCGCTGAGCGCGGTCGCCGTCCGCCCAGTAATAGCCCAGATTGTAAGGATAGGCCTCCTCTGTGACCGCGTTGTTCGCCGTCACGATGAAACCTTCCTCCGGGTTCAGAACGGCTGGCAGCTCCTCATAGGGGACGGTGTCCTCCCACTCATACTCGCTCGTCCAGCCAGGCGCAGGCGTCAGCCCATCGCCGTTGGCGCGGACGGGGATGCGCCCCGGCGTCTGGTACGCAATGTTGCCCTCGACATCGGCGTAAACGACGTTTTGTGACGGCGCGTGAAAATAGCTCAGCG
>CAYSMQ010000075.1:0-15299 GCA_964432035.1 uncultured Ardenticatenaceae bacterium | reverse complement strand
GTCCAGCGCGCTAACAATGCGCTCCACGATCTGCTCCACGCTGCGGTCCACGTTCACCGTAATGGCTTCGTCCTTACGCGGCGGCTCCAACGCCTCAAACTGGCTCTGTAGCATCTGCGCCCCCATGAAGTGATCCTCCCGCGCCCGCATGCGCGCTTCGATCGTCTCGAAGCTGCCTTGCAGAAAGACGAACGTGACCTCGGGCACTCCCCGCGCCAGTTGCCGTCGATAGTCGCGCTTCAGCGCCGAACAGGCCACCACCGCGCACTTATTCTGCCTACTCAGCCCGCTGATGAGCTCGTTTAAATTTGCCAACCAGGGTCGCCGGTCCACGTCCTGCAGCGGCTCGCCCGCCGCCATCTTGGCCACGTTTTCAGGGGGATGAAAATCGTCGCCATCATAAAAGGCACAATTCAGTCGCTCTGCCAGCGCCCGGCCCACCGTCGTCTTCCCCGAGCCAGAAACGCCCATGAGAACGATAATGCCAGGCTTGTCTTTCACGTGCAGTTCGTCGTGATTAGCTCAGGATGAGCCCTTCAGCGTGCCAAGGACTACCCGTCACCATCCACGCGCACCAACGTCGCCGTCATCGTGGGGTTCGAGCGACAAAGCGCCGGCGGATGAATCGTCGCCTCGGCCATCACCGTCTCGCCGTCTGGCGCCAGCGTCGCTTCCAACTCTACCGGAATCTCGAAGCCACTGACCTCCACGTTGGTTGTGGTGGAGATATGGCGACCGCTCGCCTCTTCCAGCTCATCGCTGGCAATCAGCGTCACCGCAGGGATGGGGAAAGTGCCGCACACGCCGCCCGCGCTCACCACCAGGCCTTCACCCAGCGTCGCCGTGCCTTCAATGTCCCTGCCATCCTGCACCAACACGAGCTCCAGTGACGCGCTGCTGTCGTTATCGCCCAGGATATCGCCCACAAACGTGCCGGTAAACGGACCAGAGCCTGCTGCCTCAGGCGCCTCCGCAGGCGCTTCGCTGGTCTCTTGCACCGGAGTCAGGACCCGTTGCGTGGGTTCCGCCTCTTGCAACACATCCGTTGCCAGCGTTGGCGTCGGCGCCAACCCAGGCGTCGAGGGCGTGGTGATGTTCGGCGGTGGTCCCCCGACCACATCGATAATCAACTGCTCAAGATCATTCCTGCTCACCCCACAACCTGCCAAAATCGGCAAGAGCGCCAAAAGAACAATTAAGCGTGCCAGAATCCGTTTCATCTTTTTCTCCAGGCTCCCAGCAGGGGCAAAGCGCTCCTTACCACAAGCCCATACCTCTAGTCTCTTCCTCGGATGAGCATTTCTACGCGCAACACGCAGAGTGTGCAAATGTTGCCATGCACTTGCAATGCAAAGGTACAGGATAAATTAGCGCGCGCCCCTTTTCCTTAAGCGCGATTAATGAGGCGCTCATTAATGTTTGCATCGGCAATGTACGTTACGCTTGGCGGGCGCCGTTATGGCTCGGCACCGGGGGGTATATAGCGATACACGCGCATCGTAAAGGTGCGCGCCTGTACCGACACGTCAAACACCGCCATAAGCTGAGCCTCGCTGCGCAACCAACGGTACACTTCCGGAAAAAGCTCAGCAGTATTCAAGTTTTCTACAAACCAGACCGTCTCTTCTCCCACTTCGATCTGCGCCAGATCGATTTGCCCGAACCGGCCGGCCTCCTCGCCAAGATAATACTCGGTTATCTCGCCGTGCGGGGCAAAAACCTGCTCGTCCGGCGCCCGTTGCGCTTCCAGATAGGCAAACGCCGCCCGCCAATCGTCCCGATTCCCGTTTTGATACTGATAATATAACGCTGCCTCGCCCAGTGGATCCACTAACAGGAAGAGCAGGGCACCTGCGGCCAACCAACGCGGATCCAGCCCCTCACGGCTGTTGTTTCCTGCCCAGCGGAATAATTCCACGCCGGCAACGGCAGCCAGGATCAGCCAGCTGGGCAGGGTGACGAAGACGTAGCGGTTCGCCGTATAGTGAAATGTGGATAGAGCCATCACAAGCAAAAGCGGCAAGAGCGCGCTAACGCACAATAACAATCCCGCTCGCTGTCGCCGGCCTCCACTACGCCGCAACAACAAAAATGCCGCACCGCCCGCTGCCATACATATCGTCGAAAGGCGCACATAATAGGCCACTCCGGCTGCTAGCCAGAGTGGTGAATTATTCACGCGGCTGAAGCCTTGGATCCAATCGAGCCGGTACGTCGTCACGTAAGGCCAGGCGAAATAGGTGGCGACCAGGAGGCCCGGAATGAGCAGCACGCTGAGACGGCGCAGGTGGCTGAATCCTGTCGGCTTTTCAACCGGCGAGACGACGACCAGCATCAAGTAGCTTCCCAGCACGGGAACCAGAAAGAGCGCCAACAAACTCTCGCGAGCGGCAAGGCCCAGGAACAGGACAGAACCCAGCAGATAGAGCGGTCGATCATCCTCTAGACCCAGGTAAAAAAGCAGGAGGGCAACGGCATAAAAGAGCATCAACAGCGTGTAAAACCGGGCATTCTGCGACCAGTACAGGTGCCAGGGCGAGAGCGCAAGTAGCAAGATAGACAGCAAACCCGTCGCCCGGCCCAGCATCTTGCGAATGGGGAAGTACAAAACAGGCACCGAAATTACCCCAATGAGCGCCGGAACGAGCCGCGCACTCCATTCGCTAACTCCCAACCGGCTAACGCTCAGCTCAATCAAAGTCAGCGCCAAAGATTTACGGATAACATTGAAGTTGAACCCGTCCTCTATCCCGGCCACCGACAACATCTCATCTCCCCAGAAGCTCCACGCGCCGAGTTTGTAGAAGCGTAGGGCGGCGGCGAGGAGGGTGATGGAAACGACCAGTGCAATCTGAACGCCGGTGGACGACAAGGTACTGGACAGAAACCGGCCGGCAGGCAGCCGTTTGCTTTTCAGAGGAGCGGTGATAGAGGCGCGTTCGCTATTCATCGTTGGAAATCCTGTCTGTCCATACAGGGAGTAGGCCCACTTTACCATGCTGGCCATAGTAGAAGCCCTCTCCCATCTCATATCCCTGTAGCGCAAGAATTGACTCTAAGTAATCCTGTGAGAGTTCAGCTGATTCGAAAAAAACGATCCAAAAGTGGGGCCCATCCGCGAGCGCAAGTAAGGAAGGCAAGTCCCGACTGTAAACAACCTCAAATCGGTCTTCGTCGTGGGCGTCCCAGTAATATTGCATGGGCAGGGCAACGGACCAGTAACCAATTTCGATCCCCTGACTGTGCGTACTGAGAGCATAGACGGGAATCTTTCCGCCGTCCGACGGTTCGGCCTCCGACATCTGCCGCACCAGAAGCTCCCAGGGTATTCTTGTCCCAAGATCGGCGCCTTCCCACGCAGTGCGGTTGGCAACAAGATGGTGTCCTCCGGCTACGCTACTCCAAAGTATGAGGCTTCCAATGACAACATTGGCCAGCCACCTGGGGCGCAGGCGAAAAACGGCAACGCTGATAAGGACTAAGTAAGGAACAGCTACAAAGATAAAATAACGCTCAATCCATAGAGCCATGGGAAATACGTAACTCAGCAACCATATACCGAGAACAGGCGCGAAAGTAAACAGCAGTAACCAGCGTAGCATTTTCCTGTCGCTGTCGTTAGCCGCTCCCTCGTTCGCTACGATGCGCCCCGTCCACCCGGCGACCGGCAAAGCAAAGAGAAGAAGCCCTGGAATCCTACTTCCTGGAAGGGGCAATGCTCCATTAAAATTCACAAAGAGCCTGCCTAGATCGGTTAGCGTCGGTCGCGGAATCCAATCCAGATTCGACTCTAGCCCGCCCTTACCAATTGCCGCGCGCATCACAGGAAGTGCCCAGAAGCTGAACGACAATGCGACGATCACTGTCGAGAGAAAAAACACACGTCTTTTGGGCCGTTTCCACAGAAGGAGAATGAGAAATTCACTACCAACCACCAGCCAGCCATAGTAGTGCGTATAGACCATTAGAACGTTAACGACGGTCAATGCCACTATCACTCGTGTTTTCACCGTCTCTTGCTGCAAAAACACAACAAAGAGCCAGTACGAGCAGGCAGCCCAAAACACCAACAAGATATACATGCGGAATTCCTGAGCATAGTGGAGCAGATAACCATTTACACTGATCAAGAAGAGCGCTAGATTTCTTTCATTCGGCCGCAATCCGAGCGCTTTACATAACAAAATCAATGGAACCAGTATGGCAATGGCGATCAAGACGGGAAGCAGTTTCAACCACAGGATCGAATCACCCCCAAACCCGATCCAGACCTTGACCAGTATGTAAAAGAGAGGCGGATGAACGACGTCCGCTACGATATAGCTGATCATTGGACGCCACCCCTGGCGTACGCCGTTCATGATAAACACCTCGCCGCCCGACAGACTATAGGCAGTTAGATTGTACAGGCGTAGTGAGACGTAAAGGCCGATGACCGCGCCGAACTGAAGAAAAGCGAACATGCGTGTCGCAAGCAATTTGCTCTTTGCGCCAGATAAGTGGGCGAGCTTTACACGATACATGTCAATTCTTGTTCAAGGGAAGTGCACTTCGCTACCTTCACTGCCTGCCTCCTCACGACAGCTGGGCACGCTTCAGCAACGCTAAGGCGTGCTGGCGCATGACAGATACGCCGCTCTGATAGAGGCGTCGTTCAAAATCGCGGGCACCAACAACTGCGTAGCCGACACCGTAGACGAGCAAACCAATAAGCACGATGGCCGCAAGAGAATATAATGATGTCGGGATCACCACATTACGCAGTAGTATCAGAGTGACTACCATTAGAGCAACGGGAACAAGGGGCGGCAGCAATATCTGTCGCAGGACGACTGGCACGCTTACATTAAGAACGCTCATGGTATAAGGGAGAACGAATCCTAGACAAACGACAGTAGTGGGGATAAGCGTTCCTACGGCGACCCCCGTAAGGCCAAAACTCTGGACAAGGGTTACCGATAGAATTAGATTGGCAATGCCCGTCGCCAGAGACAGCCAGCCAAGCGGCCGGTGCCTCCCCATTCCTTGTAGGATCAGACCGGCAGGCCACTGGCTAGTATCGATGAGGCCGGCGAGAACTATTATCAACACGAGACCGGCATACTCCTGATAGGCCGGTCCTACCCAGGCTGCCAGCAGTGGCTTGGCCAGAATCGCCAAAGTACAGGCAAACGGAAGAAAAATAGCCAGAGTCAATCGTGTGCTGATTATGAAAAGCGATGCCAGTCGTGCCCTGTCATTTTCTGCTGAGAGTTCCGAAGCTAGTGGCAGCAGTATCTTAAGAAACTGCTCCGTTACGAGAAGCGGAATAGAACCCAGCTTGCGGGCGATATCATACGGAGCAATGGCGCGCACGGGCAAAAAAGCGCCAATCACCAGATCGTCCGTCTTAGTCTCCAGCTGACCACCCAAGTGTATGGCAAACACAGGCAGGCTGAATGACACTACGTCCCGCACCTTCCCTTTGCTGGCGTTCCAGCCGCCCAATCGCAAATCTGGCGCGGTGCGGCGAATGACCCAGAGATAGGGAAGCTGCATGACGACCAGTGTGCTCATACTCACCAGGACGATGCCAATCACGCCTCCCCCCATAAGCAAGACGACAACGGTGGCTACGACCGTAAGAAACGTACTGGTTACGTTAAGTGCATTAAGAAGATCAAACCGCTGTAAGCCTCGCAGTATAGAGGGTGCTATTGCAC
Organism: uncultured Ardenticatenaceae bacterium; assembly: GCA_964432035.1. GTDB lineage: Bacteria > Chloroflexota > Anaerolineae > Promineifilales > Promineifilaceae > JAAYYY01. The sequence continues at coordinate 9,597 of CAYSMQ010000075.1, read as the reverse complement.
CTGGAATAGAAAAACCCACAGTAGCACCCGACAACCGAATCAGCCACACTGCGGTTTGTTCTTCGCCGGCCGGGATATTAAAAAACTGCGGCAAGATGGGAGCTAGAATGACGCTCAGGGCGATTACTAATAGCCCCAACCCTGAATGAATAACCAACGCTGCGGTCAGCAGTGCCTCTGCTTCCTGTCTTTGTCGCGTCGCCTCATACTCTGAGACATACTTCGTAACGGCGCTGGCAACCCCGAAGTCAAGCAAGGCGCCGTAGGCAACCAGGGAACTGATTAGGATCCACAACCCATACTGGACGGTTCCCAGCGTGTGCAAAATAAACGGCGTGAGCAAAAACCAGGCAGCCAGCGTAATGAACTGCCCAATATAGTTACTCAATGTGCTGCGAGCCGCGTGGGTAATCCTTCCGCCTTGGGTTGGTGGATCCTTCATGACTCACGCTTCCCGGAACGCTGCGTTGCTAGCCAGTTCTGTATTTGCTGTACCCGTCCCTCATAAAATCGCTTGCGAACAAGGCGGTCACCGTAAAGAGAAATCCAATCCTTGGCTGAAATGCTCTGTACCTTAGTGTACTCCGACGGCCTAAAAAGCTCGCTTTCGCTATACCAAGTCAATCGCAGACCATTCCTCAAAAACAGAAACGGCGTCAGACCAAAGTATTTCGACGTAGCCTCCAGGTGTGTTGGAAGATAATCTTCAATATCACCGAAATCCTCTGTGATCAGCACGATGCCTTCAGGCTTAAGGGCAGCAGCCATTTGCCCAATCGCCATAAGCGGTTCCGGCAGGTGTTCAAGAACCTCAAACGAGAGCACGGCATCGTACTGGCAACCCAGACAGGACTGTAGATCGGTGACCAGATTAATCTTGTTTCTCAGGAGTCCTTGTGCCTCGAAACGCTTCCTGGCAAATTCGAAGATCTTGCTGCCGGGCACGTCAAAATAGTCCACGTCAAAGCCATGATTTGCCAGGAAGATAGAGTCATTTCCCGAACCATCGCCGAGCATGAGGAGACGCATATCTCCAGCATCAACACCATGGTGTCGTCCGTATCGAAGCAGTCTCTCACGCGCCTCTTCGCTCCACTTTCTACGATTCGGTCGGGTCCAGAATAAAAGCGTTTCGAAAATAAAGCCTCGGCCCTCGCGGTAAAGTCGCACCATCTGTTCATCATACTTGTGGGCAGTCACACCGAAACGAGATACGTCTTGTCGCACATTCCAACCGGGCTCTTCTATTTCCCGGTGCAGACGATGTGCGGCTTCCTGCCGGGTAACATCGGTAAAAGACACAAGCTCTTCGACAATAGCGTCAAGAGTCAAGGGGAGTTGTACTGGTCGTATCTTTTTGTTCATCGGCGAAGACACACCCGCGCGTCGCCAAGCCATAAGCTCAGAGCAAAATGCAATATTGAGTCTGTTCCCCAAATCTCCACGCGACGGAGGGCGTATAGAGGTGTGGCAGGCACATTTGTGCCGGATTCAACGCTGCAGCTAGCCGCAAAGCCTGCCTCTTCCACTCCGGCGCTCACGGCATCGTTATACTCACCATAGGGATAGGCAAAAAGGGAAATAGAAGTTGGTAATACCGCCGCCAGATCGGCGCGTGCTCCGCAGATTTCAGAGCTCAGCTGATCCGGTGGGATATCCGTAAGACTCGGATGCGTTCGCGTGTGGGCGCCAAACGACATGCCAGCGCTCTTCATTTCCTCGATATCTGCCCAGGATAGCAGCCGTCGCCCTGTCAATGCATCTTCCTCATCCCAATCATTGCACCTGCCGACGGCGCCGCTAACGAGGAAGATGGTAGCCGGGTACCCGTAACGACGCAGAATAGGGAACGCCACGTCGCGATTGTCCAGGTAACCGTCATCCATGGTGATAATGACTGCACGGGCGGGCGGTAGCCGGTAGGACCGCCGGTATTCCACGTATTCCTCCAGGCTAATGACCCGATACCTCATCAGCTTCAGCCAGAACATTTGACCGGAGAAGCGGTGCGCCGGCACGACGAAGCGGTGCGCCGGCTCGTCCGCCGCGCCAAACGCATGGTACAAAAGGATCGTTGTTCCATGGGTCAGCCGTCGCCAGGTCTCCTGGTCGGCGACGGCACGCCGCACGCCCCGCCAGTAAGAATACTGGTAGATGAAGCGAAACCAGGAATCATGCTGCGACTTTCTGGCAAAGTGGGAGCTAAACAATACCAGAACGTGTGGTGTAACTAAAAACACCAACAAAAGTCGACGCAGGAGGACTTCTCGCAATTTGGGTGCATTGAAGTCGCCCAGCAACTCGGACAGCATTGCTGGATGGTGGCGCCAGAGTTTCACGCTTAGCCCTCCACGCGCCTCTGCCTCGGTGACAAGCTCTCCAGCTTTCTTGTAGTCTTTCTGTTCCGTATAGGCTTCTGGAACGTAGAGGATAGAAAGGCCCTGTCGCTGCAACCGAAACCCAAGTTCCACGTCCTCTAGAGGTAAATCGACCGCAAACCCGCCGGCTTCAACAAGCGCTTGCCGTGGCGCAGATAGGTTGCCAGAATAACAATCACTCCACGTCGGCGCGCGTTCGCCTGCATTGAGTCGGTTATAGTGCCGACGCCAACTTCGCGCATAGCTGAGCGCGAACCAATCCTTGTGTGCCTTCTCCGGAAGATCGATTTGGCCGATACTTACGACGCCGTCGTACTCATGTTGGCAACGTAGGTGCGCGCCAACCAGCCGCGGGCCGGCAACCATGTCGTCATCTAGAAAAAGACAATATCGGCCGTGCGCCTCCTCCACACCCCGGTTGCGGGCAACCGCCGGTCCGCTATTCTCCTGCCAGACGACTCGTAGCGTATAAGGTAGATCCAATTGCTCCACCATGGCACGCGTGTCATCGGTGGAACCATCAACGACTACAACGACCTCAAAATCGGTAGCAGGATGTTTTTGCTGTGCCAGCGATGCCAGACACGCGCGCAGAGACTTGGCCCGGTTATAAGTGGGGATTATGATGCTTAAATCTAGCATCGTTTCCTTCGAAGAATGTGTTCTGACCACCAACCCACAGCGCCACGTAGAATTCCCAAAGTCAGCAATGCATCAGCGCGAGCCCGCTGCCGCTGGCTTCGCAAGTGCGTAGCGAACATCAATATGTGAGAACCTATATCGCGCGTCATACGCGCCAGCATGTAGCGGTCATGCAGGCTGGCATGTTTTGCGTAGTAGGCGCCGCGCCCGACGCCGTAGCGCCATTTCAGAGCCATAAAATCCCGCTCGCTGCGCCACGAGCGATGGTAAACGACAGCCTCCGGGACATAAAGAATGCGATACCCTTGTTCAAGCAGTCTGAACCCAAAATCATTGTCTTCTGCCGCCGGGTATTTCGTTCCGGGCCCCATGCGTTCATCAAAGCCCCCAACATCTTGAAAAGTAGAACGGAAGATAGCCATATTGCCGGTGTAAAGAACATCGTCATTGATGCGGCCCTGGTAAATGACGGGACGTGCGTCCTCCTTGAGAGATGGCGTAAACTCACCTGACTCGTTTGGCGCCGAGCTCACCTGGCCTGTCACAACTGTGCGCGGACCCGCCTGCACCTGCGCCTGTACCAGACGGCCCAACCAATCTGGCGATATAAGTATGTCATCGTCCGTCAAAACACAGATTTCATGCCGGGCGCTTGAGAGTGCCCTATTGCGTGCAGCTGCCACGCCCCGCGGTTGATCGCGAAGATAATAAATTTCGCACCCGGAAACTGTTCCGAGACTTGGCAACTCCATATGTGATTCGGCGCTTTGATCCACAACGATCAACTCTGCCGGAACTTGCTTGCCAGCAAGAACGGAAGCAACCGTATCTGTTAGCAATTCCGGTCGATTCCGTGAACAAATGATGAGCGAAACTGCTAGCGCCTCCGGATCAGTTCCCGCATCGTCGGACGTGGCACGAATTCTCCGTGCGATCATCGCTTATCACTCCGCTCGGCCCGCTTCACCGCTCGAACGGCAACAATGACCGGAAATCGCTCGTCACGCTCGTCCAGTTCCTCCCGGCTCAGCTCCTCCCGCGCCATCCCCGTTAGAAAGCCAATCGCCGTCAGGACGTTTCCATAACTGCGCACTTGCACCTGCTCTTCGCCGAACACATCACCGAAAAGTGCAGAACATGATGCCGCCGTAAAACGCCAAAAATCATTCTCGGAACCGTATTCTTCCACTATCTTGCTCACAGCCGGCACCGTAACGATGAGAACACCACCCGGGCGAAGGATGCGGTGAGCGTGATCGATAGCCGCCTGCACATCGTAGATGAGGTGGAGCGTTTGAGTCAGGATAAAACAATCGAATTGCTCCGCTGAAACATTATCGGCTGCCGCCAGGTCGGCAATAATCGTAGCCTTTGCATTCGCTCCATCAATATCCAGTACGTCGCTGGTTACGACAGCAGAACCAAAGCGCCGCGTATAGTTGGGATTGTGCACTTCAAGCACATGGCCTTGGATGTCCGCCCGGCGATCGGCGAGAAACTGCTCGATAAAGTAGCGATCAATAGGCGTGCCTCGATCGTATCCCCAGCCATCGCTAAGCGGCGTAAGTCGCCGAAGGGTACCCAGCAAGGCAGGTTTTCGAATGCGCCGCAGACGCTTGCCAATTTGCGACCCGTGCGCCGATGTGTACTTTGCCAAAAATTCCCGCAAGGAACGGGTCATCGGATCCTGTTCTCCCGTAATCCTGGAATCAGCGACGTCCATTATCATAAACTCGTATGCCATATAGCAGCCCCTGGAACGTACCACCTAGTCCCCAGAGACGTTGATAAGCTTCAAACCATTGCCGGTGCAGGCCAGCATCCACAAATTCCCAACTTGTACCAACCAACCAATTCGCCAGCATGCGCAGCGCATACACATCCCTCCGCCGCAGCCAGAGACTACACAGCGCACCAATACCGTGACCGTATCCCCACCGCGTTGATAGACGACGGTTCCTGTCCTGCCGGCTATGGTAGATGATGGCATCCGGTTCGTAACGAATGTGCGCGCCAGCGCGCAGCAACCGGTACAGCAGATCGGCATCTTCGGCCGCCCGACCAGGTGATCCGGCACCCAGACGTTCATCGTAATAGCCAATGCGCTCAAACCATTCGTGCTTCACGGCAAAGTTTCCACCGGTTCCTACATTCCATGGAATTGTCTTGCCGCAGAAGTTCATGCGGGTCGTGTTGGAACGGAGCGATACAGAATGAAAATCTGAGCTGCCATCGACTAATGGCAGCACGCGACCTGTAACTGCATCCGGCGCGTCAACAGCTGAAAACACCTGTTCTATGACTGAAATCCAATTGCTATGAGGCACACAGTCATCATCGGTGACAGCCAGTATCGGTCGACTTGTCGCCACAATCGCAGCATTGCGTGATGCCGAAAGGCCGGATGCTTTCTGTCGGATATAAAGAATCGGCGTATCGTGATCTTGCCGTTCTGCCACAGCCCTGGCAGTCGTATCATCCTCACTTTGATCAACAATGATCACTTCTGCAGGCCTTACACGGCCCTCCAGTAGCGTATCGAGACACCTCAGCACGGCACCGGGGCGGCCGCGGGTTGCGATTGCCACAGAAACATCGTCTGCCTGCGTAGGGTATGGTTCTATAGCTACCGGTTTTTCATTGGACACATTAACTACCCGCGTTTTCATCTGCCAACGTTCTACATACCGTTGCCAGATATGCTCAGTTGCCTCAGCACAAACTTCTTCCGTCGAGACCATCGTATCTACAACTTCAACCTGCGAAAAACGCCTCTGTAGAGCCAGGAAGTGCTGACGCCAATCCTCCAACATTTCTGGCGTATATTCCCCCTTCCGCTCATACATAACCGTTCCGGAAGCACTCAACACGAGCAGTAGATCCGGCGCCGGGCAAGCATGGCCGTCTAACCAGCGGTAGAATCGCCTTAAGATAGACAATTGTTCAGGATGCGGAACGAAAGCATCGTAGATATAGCGGTCGAAAACCACCAATCTGCCACGCGCCTGGTGGTACTTTGCCAGCAGGTAGCGATACCAGAAAACGGCAAAGCGTCCTGGGATCACGAGCCAGGGCAACCGTAATGCATCGACGTAAGGCAGCATACCCCCGGTCAACCCCATATAGATAGAGCGGACCGGAAAAATAAACGAGTTCTGCAAATTCTCTGAAAGCGAGCTCTTCCCTGCGCCGTCTGGACCCAGCAGAGCAACGCTGATTCCCCTTTGCCTCCACACATTGCGAAGGGCGCCAAGTAGCTGCAGGCCACGTCGCGGAATGCGCTGCCAAAGAGGTGGCGCCTTCCATTCGCGCCATTTCTCGAGCATCGAGACGGGCAACCCCTCCAGCTGCGACCAGTCCCGCGCTTGCACACAGGCAACGATCCGCGCCGGCGACCAGCCTTTCGGACACAGGGCATTCACAAACGGGCCCCATGGACCAGCCGGCTGAGCAACAAACGCCAACTCCACTAATCGCGCACGGTGATGCATCGCAACTTCTAGCTTATTCACCAAACAATGAAGTAAAAGGATCCAAAACTCATCATCAGGCGCCAATACAGACAGCGGCCCTTTCATTTGCCGGCGCGCCAAGCAACCGGATGCTCTGTGCGTTCTAATTTCATAGCCTGGCCCAAAGGCAAGCTCACAAACGATATGAAGCCAGAGCCACTGCCTCGTCTCTTGATGGTAAGTGACAAAGTGCAATCCGCCCCCGACGCCGGGAAGTTGTACAAAGCCGAGTGCCTGCAAAATCTGTCCAGCATACCCGGTATCTCTCTCGTCGATCAACAAATCGACGTCGCCGCCTTGCAGCGAAAAGTCGCGAGGCAAGCGGATAGCAGACCATCTAAGCTCAAGCGATTGGAACGCATCGAACACTTCTAGTAGCAGCGGATGAAGTACCCAACTTTTGTTAGTCGTAATATCGCCCATCTAGACGCCATCCTGGAGGGCAAGCATGCTCGTTTCGGAAGATCGGTCCTGAAGCAGATCTGCATAAAGATTCTCATAAGCGGTCACTGAACGCTGCCAGGAAATGTTCTGGCATGCCCAATCGTACGCTGCCGTGGCTGTGCGCCGTCGCTTCTCTTCATCGCTGAGCAATTCAAGAATGCACACCACAAACTCCTGGTCATTGCTGGCAATAAAAGCGTGCTGTCCGTTGCTTACTTGTAACCCTTCCATTGCCAACGGATAAGCCACAACAGCCTTTCCGGCGGCTAACGCCTCCAATACTTTCACGCGCATGCCGCCTCCAGTGCGCAACGGAGCAACCACAACTGCAGCACTATCTAGATAGGGGGTAACATCAAGTACCAGCCCGGTCACAAGAATGTGTTCGCTTGCCATCTGCCTCAGGCGCGCCGGTGGCTGATCGCCCACGATATACAAGCGCGCTTGCGGCAAGTGTTTCTGCACAAGCGGGAATATATCTTCTGCCAAATGAAGCGCAGCATCGACATTTGGTGGATGAATAAAATTACCTACGAATAAAACGCTGGGCCCGGCTGTTCCGAGCGGATTCAAGGGCTCTGACGGCACTGTGACCTGTAGCGGGATACGCACAATAGGAGTTTCCGTTTCAAGTTCACATAATGCCTGCCGATCCTGCTCCGTGAAAACGACAGCGACGTCTATCTCCTTGAGAACCTTCGACTCATACTGCTTCCATACTCGACCATCAAAGCGCTGTAATATTCGCCTATATCCGCGTGAGGTCCGCTCCAAATCCCACGCTGCCCGCACACCGGTTTCGTACTGCGTTAAGATCCGTGGTCCCTCAAAGTTTCGAATAACCGAAAGATATTGCGCCATAATATGGTATTCAAACTGAACGATGTCAGGTCGCCACCTTCTCACCAGCGAGCGCAGCTCCTGCTTAAAGGCAGGAACACACCAGAGCGTAGCCCAAATCGGTTTCCGCTGTAGAAATGAATACAGGATTCGGAATCGTAGCAGCCAGTAAGTAGTCTTTGTCGTGGCAGTAGGACGTGCGACCTCGCGTACAGTTTCACACTTCATACTCACCCTCGTGTCGATGGGCAACTCATCCTCTGCCCGGAAGTAGAGCAGCGCCACACGATGTCGCTCGGCCAGCCGCACCAGCAACTCAGCCATCACTCGGCTGCCGCCATGACTGGCGTCTAGGTGTGGTGGAAATGGTAGTAAATATAGTAGCTTGCGTCGTTCAGCGGACGGCTGCGACATTTGCAGAGGCTCCTGTCCAACTATATTTCTGCGACGCAAGCCGCTGCACGATCTTCAGGAACCACATCTGGCTAGACTCGCCATTAGCCTTATATTCATTATGTGCGTGGTGCAGCCAGCAAGCATGAAAACACAGCTCGACCCATTCATTTGAAATATCTAGCGTCCGCATGAAATGTGACTGCCACTCAACGACTAGACTGCGAAAAGCACCGCCCTCCGTGAAGCAACTAGTAAACGCAGCCAATCGATCCTCGTTCAGCCGAGTGGCCAAAACGGTATCCACAATTGCATAGAAAAAGTCGGCCAGAGGCGCCGCCTCCATGGTACCCGATTCCCAATCGACGATAGCAATTTGACCAGCTCCTTCTAGAAGGACATTGTGCATGGTGAGATCGCGGTGAGCAGCGACGAAAGGAACCTGTACATCTAGCAACTTCATACAGCGGTTTCTCAGCCAGCCCACGTAAGCTTCTCCATGCGGCACGTGCGCCGCAAGTTGTTCGGCAGGAGTAAGTATTTCCCTTTCTAAGTGGCTTTGTTTGACAAACTTCCGACTGACCGTCGTCTTATTCCATGCCAGAAGCCAACCGAATAATTTCTCAACCACCGTAACCAATTGATCCGGATTGGTGGCAAGCAGAGCAGCAGCTGTCCTTCCTGGCAAAGCGCTCTGAACCATGACAGAGTTAATAGGACTACTCGTCATCGGCGTTACCCTTGGCACCATGGCGCCCGCCCTTTCTGCCGATATCCCAAGAGAACTTAAAGCATCTACCTCGTCATCCAACTTTCCCGCGCCATTGTCGGACAGCGCTACCTTTACCACGAACGCCGGTCTCCAAACTGCACTGGTAAAGCAATGTAATACAGCCTTATCCGGACTGTCGCGCCGGCTAACGGACATCACTACATGATCGACTGTTCCTTCTGCCCGTTCAGCTACGGTATTAACCCACTGGAGCGGCTGCGTTTCAGAATGACTTGCAATTAGACCAATTGAACTCAACTGGCTCGCCAGGACATCCCTAATTGCTGGCAGACGTAGCACTATTGGGGCGACATGCCTTTTCCAGCTTGGAGCGGGCAACAGATCCGAAAGAGCGTAGTGGACGGGACCCGGCTGCAAAGGGATAAGATGGTAGCTCGATTGCCAGTTCGGTAAGTGGATAACAGGTTGGTCCACACCTAGTCCATTGCCTGCTAACATGCGGGTGACTACCATCCGCCGGCTCGCAGGCACAGATAAGTACATTATGCCGCCGGGGTTAAGACAATCGATCGATAGGTGCACCGTTCTTTCTAGCCAACTTTTGTCACCAGATTCTGCGATAGAAGGGGCAAGAATAACCAGGTCCGCACCGCTG
>CAYSMQ010000074.1:0-15451 GCA_964432035.1 uncultured Ardenticatenaceae bacterium | reverse complement strand
GTCGACGAGGTGTGGGCGGCAACCTTCCAGCTTTTCTATGGTGACGTCGGCAAGCGCCAGGCGATCGCCGCGTCCCGAGAAGTGCTCGCGCAACGCTGCCGCGGGCAAGGAGAACGTCAGACCGACCTGATCCACGATTTCGTCATCTATGCGGCGGTCAAACAAGATGAGGCGGGAATGGTGGTCGTCGATGGGCCACAGCCAGAGGTCCTGCTCCCGGCCTCCACGATAGGCGCCAAGCGCCTCGTAGCTCATGCGCAGGCGCCCGCCCGGACGCTGGATACGGCATAGCTCGCGCAGGGTGCCCCTCGGCGACGGTGTCTGCTCGATGGAGGAGGCAGCCATCACGCCGTCAAAGACATCATCGGCAAAGGGCAACTGCGTGCGCGACGCCACGGCGACAAAGTCCGCGTTGTCGATCCCCATAAGCCGGGCGTTTTCGCGGCACACGGCGGCGCGTCGCTGCGAGGCGTCGACGCCAGTAACGCGCCGGGCATAAGGGGCCACAATGAGGGACGGCCAGCCGTCGCCAGGACCAAAGTCCAGGAGGCGGCCGTCCACGCCTTCGGTTGCCAGCAGAAAATCAAAAAGGGACCCGCGGTCGCGCCAGTGTGCGCGCTTTGTGATGTCGAACGGCCGGTAGATGAGCGGAAGCGCATGGCCCGATTGAGAATCCATGTCGTCGTAGATGAACGTTTCCGAGGTACAGACAACGGGCGCCAACGTCCGCCGTATCCATTCAAAGACGGTCATCGCTCACTCCCCGGCTATCACGTCCGCCAGCCAATCCGGCGGCGGCGGTCGCGTTTCTAGTTGCTGCCATGCTTCGGGAGAGAGCTGCTCGCCATGAAGCTCGTAGGTGATGACGGTCGCGCCAAGGGCCAGTTCGGGCCCCTGTTCGCTGGGAATCAGTACATACATAGGCCAGGCCTCGCCTATCGCGGCTTGCAAGCGCTGCCCGCTGCTCGCCTCCAGGGCAACATCGACCAGACGTGGTAAATGTGCGGCTGTGAGCGGCGCTGTTAAACCAACTGCCGGTTCGTAGGTTGTAAGTGCGGTCAGGCGCGGGACGAACTGACGTAGGAGAAGGGCTTCGTCCTCGGTAAGGTGCTCGCCGGCTAACTCTTTGCGCGAAATCGCGCGCGCCGCGTCCAAGAGGCGCTGCAACCGTTGTAACTTGGCAGCCGATTCCTCATCCAGTAGATTGCGCTCGCCAAGGCCATCGCTCAGTTGTTCAGCCAACGAGGCCAGTCGGCCGTAAAGGGCCGGCTGCGGCTCGAGATAGCCGTAGGCCACGTCAGGTGAAATGGTGGCTTCGGTGACCGGACGCGGCGCCAGTTCCACCTGGTGACGCAGCGCCGTCCAGGCCGCGAGCCAGGTGTTTAACTGTCGCGCCTGCCAGGCATCAGGCGGCGCGTAGAGAAAGCCGTCTTCGTCAACCTCGCCTAACAGGGGCTGCAAGGCAAATAGCAGGGCCCCGTCGAAGGCGTAGGGCCACGACTGTGCTTCAAGCGCGCCATACTGCTCCTGCAACTGCGCGAATTGCTGCTCGTAGCCGTCAAAATTGGCGTCGCCGCTCTGTTGCACAAGCGTGTGAGCCAGCTCGGAGCCGAGAACGGCGGGTACATCCAGCGTACGTGGCAGACCGCGGATGGGGCCAATACTGGTTTGCACGACGGTGCGTGGAAAGGGTCGGTCGCCGCCGTAGGCGCCAACGCGATTAAACGTCAGTTGGCGCAAAATGGCGCTATCGGCGTGGGTGGTAAACTCTTGCTCTGTGTCAGGAACCCGAGGTCCCGGAACAAACACAAATACCGGCGCCGGATCAGGCGGAAAGGGCAGCGAGGAGGGCATATTGATCATCGTTGCCAGAAAATCGTCTACGAGCGCGACGCCGGTGAGGTCTGAAACGATGGGATCCTGCCCGTAAAGCACTTCCGACGCAGCCTGTACCTGGGGCACGCTCCAGGCCGTACTACTTCCGTGGAAGTAGAGGCCAGGATGGAAGAGACGCTCCCAGCGCGATAGATTGTTGCTCTGTTCCAGGCCCCAGGACATGAGAAGCGCCTGGCGAGCAGCCAGACGGGCGGCGAGCAATCGTTCCACGGCGCCACTCTCTGAGGGAGCGTATGCCAGTGAATATGAGTGGGATAGCCAGGACAGGGCCCTGAAGTAGCGTCGAAGCGCCTCGCTCTGCGCATAGTAGCCGCGCGGTGTGAAGAGGCCGTAGTCGATCTCGGTGCGAAAAAGGGGCGATATGAAGGCGCCACCTTGCTCGATGAGCGTCAGCTCTTCGGCAACGATGTCTGCTACCGGTGACGGTGTGGCGAAACCGGGATTCAATAGGGAGGCGGCCGTTGCAAAAAACGCCATGTTTCTCAACGCGGCTCGTTGTGTCTGGTCGTCTTCGGTCTGCTCCCATTGTTGCTGTGAAACGACGGTCATGGCCTCGCTCAGTGCCTGGAGATCGGATGTCAGAAAGCGCGCCTCGCTCCGTTGCCAGGCCACGCTGGTGACAACGTGAAACGTGTGCAGGAGGACGTCGGCGGTGACAAAGGCCGGTAATTTTTGTTCTGCGCCGTAGGAATAGGCGGCGGCAAATGTGTCGAAGGCGCTGGGTTCCAGCACAAACCCTTGCTGCAAGAGCGTTTCGCGCTGAAGCGGACTCAAACGCTCCAGGCTTGCCAGCTTGGGCAAATCGTCTAGGTCCTCACGCGAAAAACCGGTCCCTAAAGAGCTGGCGGGTACGGCGCTGAAGTGGGCAAAGGGATTTACAGCCGGCAAGCGATCGGCAGCACCCGATACGGCCTCGCCGCCGAAGGCCTGAACCGTCGAGGTCGCGCCGGGAATCGGGGATACGAGGACGGCCGGTTGTGTGGCAGGCGCCGGTGTTGCCGGCGTGGGGTTGGGAAGGCCGCAGGCCAGCGCTGCTAGTAAGAGGAGGAATAGGAAGCTCCATGCCCCAATTCCCTTCCTCGCACTCATCTACGAACGATCATCGGACCCAGCGGTCGTCCACCTAGCAGGTGCATGTGCAAATGATAGACCTCCTGTCCACCATGCTCCCGGCAATTTACGATGAGGCGGTAACCGTCTTCGGCAATGCCTTCCTCACGAGCCAGCCGACTGGCGACGAGGAACATGCGGCCCGCCACCTGTTCGTCTTCTTCACTCAGGTCGTCGGCGGTCGGGATTTCTTTGTTCGGCACAATGAGAATGTGGGTGGGCGCCGCGGGGTTGATGTCGCGGAAAGCGGTTACCAGGTCGTCACGGTAGATGATGTCGGCATCCGCTTCGCCACTAATAATCTTAGAAAATATGGTGCTCATAATACCTCCTGCACGATTCGGGTCTGTCATTATTGTAGAAAAGGGGTGTGCAAAGGCAAGCCACCCGTCATCAGCGGTAACTGTTGCGCCAGTCAGTGGCGATTGCCATAATCGGAGCATGACAAGTGTGAGAAAGGGCCGCTGATGGACCGCAAACCGCTGGAGCAACGTCCGCTCCGTAGTACCACGTCGACCATCGACATTTACATAAAGCTGGCGCAATACCCGATTCTGGCGGACAAGATTCGGGTGCGCATGCGTGAGGAGATCTTTAAGCGTGGCATTGTCGACGAGGCGACGTTTGAGGAAGAGGTGGAGCAACTGGCCGTCGAGTCGCAGAAACGCGAAGGGCTCCATGATCCATATGGTCAGGAGCCGGCGAATCGCTGGCAAAAGCGGAAGCGGCGTATCCGAGCTCTGCATACCGACTTTTACTTTGGCTACAATCTGCCCGCCGAACTGTTCGATCAGATCGTACAGGAGATGTTGGCGCAGCAGCCGAAGACGGGCGAACTCTCGGATCTAGCCTTCAATCCTGAAATCGCGCCCTGGAGTATGTTGTTTCGTCAGGGAGAGATTTACGAGAGTAAAGCGCCGCCGGAGCGTGAGAAGGTTGCCCATCACCTGGAAGAGATCAAGGTCGTGCTTATCAAGGGCATGATCAGCGACCAGTTGCCCTTCATCGGCGTCGCGCGACGCGTTTTCAGCATTGACGACCTATATAAGATCTACGAACGGCGCATTGGCGGCGGCAAGATTGGGGGCAAGGCGGCGGGTATGTTGCTGGCATGGCGCATCCTGCAGCAGCGCGATCCGGAATTCGGACCGGATGTTAGTGCACAGGTGCAGATTCCGGATTCCTACTTCTTGGGCACAGACGTGATCTACGATTTTCGCAGGATAAACAATCTTGATCACGTTATGAACCAGAAGTACAAACCGCTGGAGGAGATACGCGAAGGGTATCCAAAGATTTTGGAAGAGCACCTGGCAGGACGGTTTCCGGCGTCGATTGTAGAGCAACTCAAGGAGCTCTTGCGACAAATCGGAAATTCGCCGATGGTGGTGCGTTCCTCCAGCTTACTCGAGGACAATTTTGGCTCCTCATTCGCCGGTAAATACCATAGCTATTTCTGTCCGAACCAGGGAACCGACGCCGAGAATCTGGAAGCGCTGCTCGACGCCATCAAGCGCATCTTTGCCAGTACATTAAATCCCGATGCTATTTCTTACCGGCAGCGGCACGGACTCATCGACTATGATGAACGCATGGCGGTGTTAATACAGCGCGTACGCGGCCAACGGCACGCGCGCTATTATTTTCCTGCCGTCGCGGGTGTCGGTTTCAGCAACAATCCGTTTCGTTGGCACGGCCGGATCCGGCGCGAAGATGGGTTTCTGCGCATCGTGTTGGGCATCGGCACCCGCGCGGTGGAACGCTTGAGCAATGACTACCCGCGTCTGGTGGCGCTGAGCCATCCACAGCTACGCCCAGAGACGACGCCGCAGGCGATACGAAAGTATTCGCAGCATTTCGTCGACGTGATCGACCTGGAAGATAACGAAGTTAAAACCCTTCCTCTCGAGCAGGTCTTGACGCCAGATTATCCTTTTTTGCGCTACGTGGCTTCGATTGATCGCGGCGACTACATCCAGGAGATCCTGTCCACGGCCAGCGTAGAAGGGGATAGGGAGTTGGTGCTCACATTCGATACCTTGTTACAAGATCGAAAGTTCCTAAAGCTGATGCGCACTGCGCTGATGCGTCTGGAAAGCGCCTATGATAACCCGGTGGACATGGAGTTTGCCGTGGAGATCGTGCCTGACTACCCGGAATCAAACTACAAACTACACGTGTTACAGTGCCGTCCGCTCAACCAGCGGGAAGAAGGGGCGGCTGTGGAAATTCCTGACGATTTAGCAGAGGAAGACGTCATCATGCGCACATCCGGGCTGATACCCGACGGGCGTGTGGAAGGTGTGCGTTATATCGTGTTCGTCGATCCGCTCCAATACAGCTCGATAGCGGACACGACGACGCGCCTGGAAATTGGGCGCGCAGTTGGTCGCCTGAATGAGCGTCTGGTGGATGAATCTTTTATTTTGATGGGTCCGGGTCGCTGGGGTACGGCCAACATCGAGCTGGGTGTGCGGGTCACGTACGCCGATATATTTAACACGCGGGCACTGGTTGAGATTGCCGTTCCGGGCAGCGACGGCAGTCCCGAGCTTTCGTATGGCACACACTTCTTCCAGGATCTGGTGGAAGGCGGCATCTACGCGCTGCCGCTACACCTGGATCACCCTGAAAGTCACTTCGACTGGGATTTTTTCGAGCAAGCGCCAAACGCGCTGGCCCGATTGTCTCCCCGGGATGAGCGACTGGAAGCATATTTGAAGGTCGTGGACGTCGGCGAAGTGACGGACGGACGCCGCCTGACTATCTTGATGGATGGTTCCCAGGATGAAGCCGTCGGCTATCTGCAAGCCGGCGACTGGACGGAAAATGCAAGTGAGGCGACAGTGTCCGTTTTCTAGACTTGTCGATCGGCCAAACCGCGAAAGTGCATTGGGAAAACTGATATGAGCAGCCCAACCTTACGCAGTACGACGTCTACAATCGATATCTACATCAAACTGGCGCAGTATCCTATTCTCGCCGACCAGATTCGCGAGCGAATGCGTCAGGAGATATTCAGGCGGGGAATCGTGGATGAAGCTACTTTCGAACAGGAGGTGGAGCAGTTGGCGCTCGAATCACAGCGTCGCGAAGGTGTCCACGATCCTTTTGCGTCGGAGCCGCCCAGTGTGTGGCATAGGCGCAAGGCGCGCATTCGCGCTTTCCACACCGACTTCTACTTTGGCTATAATCTGCCTGCTCAGCTCTTCGACGAAATCGTGCGCGAGGTCTTGAATCAGCAGGACGAGTCCGCCGATGGGCTGGATCTGGCCTTCAACCCGGAAGTTGCGCCCTGGTCGCTCCTATTCAAGCAGGGGGAGATTTACGAGAATCTGCCGGCGGACGATCGAGAGGAGGTAAGCCACCATCTGGAGGAGATCAAGGTGGTGCTGATCAAGGGCATGATCAGCGACCAGCTGCCTTACATCGGTGTGGCGAAACGCGTGTTTACGATGAGCGACTTGCGACACATCTACGAACGGCGCATTGGCGATGGCAAGATTGGCGGCAAGGCGGCGGGCATGTTGTTGGCCTGGAAAATCATGCAGCGTTGCGAGGTGGATACTGATCTGGACTTCAGCGAGCAGATTACGATACCGGACTCGTACTTTGTCAGCACGGACATGCTTTACGAGTTTCACCGCCTGAATAATCTGGAACGATTCATGAACCAGAAGTATTTGCCCTTGGAGGAGATACGCGCTGAATATCCGCGTCTGTTGGAGGCGCATTTGGCGGGCAGGTTTCCGAAATCTTTCGTACAACGGATGCGGGACACGTTAGCCGACCTGGGGAACCAGCCGCTCATCGTGCGTTCGTCTAGCCTGCTTGAGGATAATTTTGGACATGCATTTGCCGGCAAGTACCAGAGCCATTTTTGCGCCAACCAGGGCACTGAAGAGGAAAATCTTGAGGCGTTGTTAGAGGCGATCAAGCGTATTTATGCCAGCGCCCTAAACCCGGATGCCTTATTGTACCGCAAGCGCCATAACTTGATTGACTATGATGAGCGCATGGCCGTGCTCATTCAACCGGTGCATGGCGAACGCCATGGGCGCTACTTCTTTCCGACCGTGGCAGGTGTTGGTTTCAGCAAGAATCCGTTCCGCTGGCACCCTCGCATCCGTCGCGAAGAGGGGTTCTTACGCATCGTGTGGGGCATCGGCACGCGTGCCGTCGATCGGGTGAGCGATGATTACCCACGCATGATTTCGCTGAGCCACCCACAACTGCGCCCGGAAAGCACAGCGCAGGCAATTCACCAGTATTCTCAACACTTCGCCGACGTCATCGACCTGGAGGAGAACCGCCTGACGACCATTCCCGTGCGACAGGCGCTAGATCTCAACTATCCCTATTTGCGCTATGTGGCCTGCGAATCGAAAGAAGACTACATTCAGCAGATTCTATCGACTGCCAGCCTGGACTCGACGGAAGATCTGGTGATCACCTTTGACGCACTGGTGCGTGACAAGCGGTTCGTGGAGTTAATGCGCACCACGTTGCGGACGTTGGAGGAGACATACAAAAACCCGGTCGATATTGAGTTTACCCTGGACATCATTCCGGAGTATCCGAAACCAAGTTACCGTTTACACCTTCTGCAATGTCGCCCGCTAAGCGAGCGCATTGTAGGCGAGTCGATTTCTATCCCCGCCGACCTCCCCGAGGAGAGTGTCGTGTTCAGGACGTTTGACCTTATCCCAGACGGCAAGGTGACAGGCATCCGCTATGTCGTTTTTGTAGATCCTCGTGCTTATGGCAAGATTGAGGGCGTCAGCAAGCGACTGGAGCTGGGCCGGTCCATCGGACGCCTGAACAAGGCATTGGAAGACGAGTCGTTTATCATAATGGGCCCGGGACGTTGGGGCAGCGCCAATCTGCAGTTAGGCGTGCGCGTGGGGTACTCGGATATCTTTAACACCAAGGCTCTGATAGAAATGGCCGTCGACGAGGGGGGCGGGGTGCCCGAGTTATCTTACGGCACTCATTTCTTTCAGGATCTTGTGGAGGGTGGCATCTATTCGCTGCCGCTGCATCTCCAGAACCCGCGCAGCTATTTCGACTGGGACTTCTTCGAAAAAGCCGACAACGAATTGAGAAAGCTGTTGCCGCAGGATGCCGACCTGGCCAAAACATTGAAGGTCATCGACGTTTCGCGCATCGATCCTCAGAAGCGGCTCGCGATCCTCATGGACGGCTCCAGGGATGAGGCGGTAGGCTTTTTGCAGGAGGGCGAGTGGGCCGAGACTGAGACGCAGGTATCGTTGTCGACCTTCTGACCGCCGTCTAATTCATGCGCGTCATCCTTGGGCGCGGAACCGGCTACTCCGCTATCAACGCTTGCACCAGGGCGCGCTCTTCCTCTTCGTTGGCGACTTCGCCGTCAAGGCGCGCGGCGAGCAATCGATCGAGCAGGCGGGAGTATTGGGGACCGGGCTTCAACCCCATTTCTCGCAGGTCGTTGCCGTCGAGGGCCGTGTGTACCTCTTGCCAATGGGTCTGGTAACGCTCCACCAGTTCGGCAGCCGGCTCACCTTCGAGCGCGGCGCGAGCAGCCAGAAGGATGCGGGGATAGGGACTGTAGGGTCGCAACTGTTTTTCCACCTGACTCGGTTTGACGTCCTGAGGAAAGGCGCGCATTATTTCGACCAGTTTGACGACCCCTTCTACTTCTTCACGCGTGCTCTTGCGCACGTTGAGTCGCTCCATAAGCGTGCGACGAACGGATGGCAGCTGTGTCGCCATCCATAAGGCAAAGTAAACGGAAGCCGGAGATTCATCTTGTAGCGCCTCTTGCCAACGTGGGCGCTCTAGCAGGCGCTTTAGATTGCGAAACTTCGCCGCCGCATCGGCGTTCCAGGTGAGACTGGGATGCAGCTGCTGTAGGACCTGAAGCTCTTGAAGGCGCTCAATGATGGGCACGGGATCCGGTTCACGAAGCGCCAATTCCAGTTCGTGACGGATGCGCTCGCCACTGACACGGTCGAGCATGGGTAGCCCGTCGGCGATTAATTCGGCCGTGCGCTCCTCGATACGAAAGGAAAGACGTTGTTCCAGGCGCGCGGCGCGCAGGATGCGCGTGGCGTCGTCTACGAAGCTGAGGCTGTGCAGGACGCGAATAAGGCCCTGGTCTAGGTCACGCAGACCACCGTAGAAATCGAGTAACTCGCCCAGGTGTGCGCCGTCAAGCCTGATTGCCAGCGTATTAATCGTGAAATCACGGCGGTGCAGGTCCAACTTGATCGAGCCGCTTTCGACTTCCGGTAGGGCCGCAGGTTGATCATAAAATTCGGTGCGAGCTGTGACAAAGTCGATTGTGTCCGGGACGTCTTCGGTCGACTCGCCCGGGGCCAGTTTATGCCACGTGCGACGCGACAAGAGCCATTTGGCAGTGCCAAAACGGCTATGGCTACGCACGCGTCCACCAAAGCGTTGCTGTAGCTGCTTAGCGAGTGCGATTGCGTCTCCCTCGACCACCATGTCCAGATCGGTCGGAGGCAGGTCGAGAAGAAGGTCGCGTACGAGGCCACCGACAAAATACAGAGGCATGTTCAGGGCGGCGGCTACCTCACCCGTGGTCTGAATCATGCGCCACACGGCGGGCGACAGCGCTCGACCCAGCAGCGAGCGCAGGTTAGAGTCGTCCTCGTCCTCAACAGAACGGGTCAGGAGTCGAAGGAGATCGGTGCGCGTGACGATGCCAATGAGGCGCTCGGCATCGCCGTCGGCAGTCTCATCGGTGCTCTCGCCAGCAACGACGGGAATCTGGCCCCAATCTTCTTCAATCATCAATTGCTGTACGCGCTCTATGGAATCCGAGGCGGTAACGGTCACGTGCCCGCTTTTCATTACCTGGCTCACACTCAGGCGGCCCAGATCGTGTTGCATGGCGCGATCGACGGCTCGGCGCGTCAGCAAGCCCACGAGCCGCCCACTTTCTGTATCCACAACCGGGTAGCCCTCGTGTCCAAATCGCTGCATCATTTGCGCCGCCTGTTCCACGGTGGTGGTGTCGGCGAGCGTCTGTACGCCGCGTGACATCATCTCTGCGACCCTGACGGCAGGTTCGACGGCCTCTTCCAGAAGCGATTTGACGCGCTCAGTTGCCTCTGAGAGCGACAGATCCATGATGGTGGCGGCTGCCGCGCGTCCATGACCGCCGCCGCCCAGCGCGCGCGCGACGACGGCGACGTTGACATTATCGGTGGTGCTCCGCGCCACCAGTTGCACGTGCTGCCGTAACTTCACCAGCAGAATAAGTCCATCCGGGTTCAGGGCATCGCGCATGCGGTGAGCGATTGCCGAAATCTCGTCGTCAAACCCTTCCTCGGCAACGGCCGTTGCCAGAGCAATGGCCTGTCCCTGCAAGCGTAGCCACTCCGTGTTTTTTTGTAGTTCCTGATAGAGCGTCTGCTGTTGTTCGGACAGGGGAATTTCCAGAAAGCGGCGCACGACGGAAAGATCTGCGCTCTGTTCCAGCAGCCAGGCAGCGGCGCGGGCGTCGCGAGGCGTCGTCGTGCCATACGTCAGCGAGCCGGTGTCTTCGTACACGCCAAGCAGGAGCAATGTCGCCTCGATGGGCCTCGTCGACAGCCCGGCGCTTTGCAGCATTTCCACAAGCATCGTCGCCGTGGCGCCGGTCTGTTCGATGTGTGTCTCCCACTCCTCGTCAAGGCCGTCGGGCTTGTGGTGGTCGATGACGCGCACGGGCGTTTTCTCGCGCAACCCCCGCACGCCAGGAAGGGCCTGCGTGTCGACCAGCACGACCTGGTTAATCTGGCGGCGCCGCCAGTCTTCGGCGCGCATGAAAGGGAGGGAGTCCCAATAGAGAGCCAGAAATTGTTTGACGTTGCGATTAACCCGCCGCGACAGCAGGGGAACGCTATCCGGGTTCAATTTGTGCGCAGCCAGCTGTGAAGCGACGGCGTCGAAGTCGGCGTTTTCGTGCGTCAATACAAGAATCATGACGCTATTATAACGTGAAACTGTTGACAGCCGCCCCCGCTGCTGCTATAGTGAGCCCAGCAATTACAATTAAATAGTACTTCTTATCCAGAGAGGCGGAGGGACCGGCCCGATGAAGCCTCAGCAACCGCCACGACAGCGTGGAAATGGTGCTAATTCCGGCAGAACATACCCCACTGGGTATCCTTCTGGAAGATGAGGAGTGGTATAGCTGGAAACGATATGCCTCTTCTGAACTTTCAGGAGAGGCATTTTTGTTTTGGAGATTGGTTGACATCAGGAGATTGTCGCATGATCAAAGTCGCAGAGCAGGTGGACACCGTGTTACGTGAACGACAGCCGGGGGCTTCTACGACGGCGGTGCATGGGCGCGTGCAGGGGCGGAAGGCAAAGCCGGGCCATAGTCTGGTAACGCCGATTACACAGACGGCGACGTACACGTTTGAAGATACGGCCGATTTGTGCGCGTTCATGGACGCCAAGATGTGGGGCGGCGATGCAACCATGGCCGAGCGCGGTGAATACGGCCGTTACGGCAATCCGACCGTGCGCGCCGTCGAAAAGCGCCTCGCAGCGCTGGATAATGGCGATGACGCGCTGCTCTTTCCCACAGGCATGGCTGCAGTGACGAACGTCTTGCTGTCGATTTTGCCCGCCGGTAGTCACGTCATCTTTACCGACGACTGTTATCGCAAAACACGCCATTTTTGTAACACCTTTCTGCGACGGCTGGGTATCGAGACGACGCAGGTGCCGATGGGAGAGTATGAGGCGTTGGAGGGAGCAATTCAGGAGAACACCAGAATAATCATAAGCGAGAGCCCCACCAATCCCTATTTGCGCGTGGTGGATCTGGAGCGGCTGGCTAAAGTCGCTCGCCGACACGGCGCGAAGACCATCATCGACGCTACGTTTGCCACGCCTGTCAACCAACGCCCGCTCGATTTCGGCATCGACCTTGTTATCCACAGTGGAACGAAGTACTTGAGCGGTCATAATGACATTATGGCTGGCGTCGTGATTGGCGAGGCGGGTCTTTTGCACGCGTTGCGCCAGTCGCAGGGCATGTTGGGCGGCGTGATTGACCCGCACGCGGCCTATCTGTTAGAACGAGGGCTGAAGTCGCTGGCGTTACGCGTGAAACAGCAAAACGGTAGCGCGCAGGCGGTGGCAGAGTACCTGGAGCAGCATCCAAAGATCGAGCGCGTGTGGTATCCTGGACTGCACTCTCATCCGGATCACGAGATAGCGCGCGCGCAGATGTCCGGTTACGGTGGGGTGGTGAGCTTTACGGTGGCGCCGGTGACTGGGGAAGAGCCGCTTGACACAACCTCGCGCCTTATCGATGCCATGACCATCCCCTATATTGCGCCCAGCCTGGGTGGTGTGGAAAGCCTTATCGAACAGCCGGCGCTGATGTCTTACTATGAACTGTCGACAGAAGAACGCCTATCGATCGGCATTCGTGACAACCTGGTACGTTTTGCCATTGGTATTGAGGATGTGGAGGATATCATAGCAGATTTGGAGCAGGCGTTAGGGGGCATATAGAGATTGAAGATTGGTTGATTGGAGATTGTTTGTTCAATCTCTAATCCTTAATCTCTAATCTCCGATCTCTTAGCAAGTTACTCTTACAGGTGTATTTCTATGCCACTCGTCATGAAATTCGGCGGTACGTCGGTGGGGAGCGTGGAGGCCATACGGCGGACGGCGGAGCTGATTGAAAACACGATAAAAGGCTACGGAGAGGTGGTAGTTGTCGCTTCGGCGATGGGCACGAAGCCGACGAAGGTTACCGATCTTCTGCTGCAAGGCGCGCATGCGGCGGCGGAGGGCGATGGGGCGGCATGTGGGCGCGCGGCACAAACGCTGCGAGAGGTGCACGCGGATGTTATCAAGGGGCTATTGTTCGCAGAAGAGGAGCGAGAACTGGTTCTGGCCGAAAATTCCCGCTTTATCGACCGCTTTGAGGATCTGTGCCGCGCCGTTCTGGTACTGGGAGAGCTAACGCCCCGAGCGCTGGATGCCATCAGCGCCATGGGCGAGCAGATGAGCGTACGCATTCTGGCAGCCTACCTGAGGCATGTCGGACTAGCGACGGAAGCGATCGACGCCGGCGAATTGATCGTGACCGATGATAATTTTCAGGCGGCGACGCCACGCCGGCAAGAAACGGCGAGGCAGACGACGCAACGATTGCTGCCGCTTCTGGCGCAAGGCACGACGCCGGTGGTGACGGGCTTCATCGGCGCCACGGCCGATGGCGTTACGACGACGTTGGGCCGCGGCGGCTCTGATTTCAGCGCGTCGCTTCTAGGGCAGGCGTTGGAGTCAGAAGAAGTCTGGATCTGGACCGACGTAGACGGCGTAATGACGGCCGATCCTCGCCTCGTACGCGACGCGCGCACAATTCCGACGTTGACCTATCGTGAAGTGGCGGAACTGGCCTACTATGGAGCCAAGGTGCTGCACCCCAAGGCCATCCGGCCCTGCGTGGAGGGCGAGATTCCGCTACGCATCAAAAACACGTTCAATCCGGAGCATGCGGGCACTGTCATCGTACCGGACAACGGCGGCGCTACGAACGGCATGAAGGCGGTCACCGCCATCGAGTCGTTGAGCCTGTTAACGGTGGAGGGCAAGGGAATGATGGGTGTTCCGGGCATTGCCGCGCGCACGTTTGGCGCGGTCGCTCAGGAGCGGGTGAACGTTTTGTTGATTTCCCAGGCTTCGTCGGAGCAGTCGATATGCTTTGCCGTGCCGGCGACGACGGCAAAAGCAGTGGTCTCCGCCCTGGAACGGGAGTTCGCCGCCGAGCTGGCGCGCAGAGACATCGATCGCGTGTGGGCTATGCATCCGGTATCGATCGTCACCGTGGTGGGCGCCGGTATGCGCGGCACGCCGGGCATCGCCGGACGCATTTTTGGCGCACTGGGCGATCACAAGGTGAATATCGTTGCTATCGCGCAGGGGTCGTCGGAGTGTAGCATCAGTCTGGTCGTGGAGGGGGAAGACACGGAGCGCGCGGTGCAGCACGTGCACAGTATGCTATAACTTTCTCGCCGTGTTTGGGTCGGGGAGCAGAGTATCGATCACATCTATACCCCACAATTCACAAGTGCTATGTGGAATATGACAGATTGCACTAATCCCCTGCATTCCGTCCGCTTATAGTTTAATCAGATGCGCAATTAAGAAAGCCTGCAAGTAAACGTCAGGCGCATGCGAACGGTTTAGGGGCCTGCACATCTTAGATCTTTACCGGGATATCCGTACGTATGGGCGCGGGCACGAGGCCTACTACCGGGTCGCAGCGGAGGGAAATGTGCGCTTCGTTCGCGTGCCCGACGATGAGACGCCGTAGGTTGTGGCTGCGCCACCCGACGCGGGCCATGCACTGCTCGTACACGCACAGGACACCCTCACTGAAGGCATCGAACTGGACATAGCCGTCGACCTTGTCGTGTTGGCGGTGGGAAGGTGCTCTACGGCGTGAATAAATATTCGCACACGCTCTAAGTCAATCACGGCGCATTCCGTCACCGGAAACTGGGAGAGCGGGAGGCGAGCTGATTGCAGCTCACCTCCCGCTCATTCACGCTACAAACCTTTCAGTAGCCGGCGTAGTTCGCGGGCATGCCCCGCTTCGTCGGCGGCCATATCTTCCAGTCGCATCTGTACATCGACCATCCCCAACTCTTCGGCGATGGCGGCGTGGGCTTTGTAGTTTTCCACGTCCTGCTCTTCCATGTCCATATCAAGCTGGAGTATGGCTTTCAGTCCTTCGGGCTTCTCGAAGGTCTGTGGTTCCGTGGTCGGTTCGCCTCCCAAGTCCACGATAATGTCCATGAGATAGGCGGCGTGGCCCAACTCGTCCTGGATTTCCGTTTCCAGGATCTCGCGCAGCTCGAATCCGGCAAAGCCGGTGGCCTTGCTGGATTGGTAGGTATAACGGATGACCGTACCCAATTCGGCGGCAAGGTCTTCGTTGAGTCCTTTAATCAGTTCTTCTTTGGTGCTCATTGTTTTTCTCCTAAACTTAGTTCACAAATGTGTCTTTGAAAGTGTTCGACGGCGAGGCACAGGATTTGAATATGCCGTGCGCCGATTTACTCGCTACCAGCATTCTAAGGGCCGAAGAAGAGTGCTGACAGTCGCATTCTACTGGTAATGCGGGTGACATATCTCATGAAGATACGGTTCGCAGACGTTAATGGCGCCGTTCGGGACGATCCACAATGCTTCCAGATAGAAAGGCCTGCACGGCTTCCTCTGCCGATTTTATTTCCGTTGTGATTGGCGTGATATTGGCCTGTTTTAGTGCCTGGTATGCACCCCGCCCCATGCCGCGAGCCAGCAGCACGTCACAATCCTCGATGGCGGCCAGCATGCGCGCGTGGCGCCTGCCAGATCCATGTCCAAAGCCGTGTCCGCGCGGATCGTGACGGCCGTGATGCTCGTGGTGGTCGTG
>CAYSMQ010000073.1:14583-15507 GCA_964432035.1 uncultured Ardenticatenaceae bacterium | reverse complement strand
GTACCTCTTGCGCTGCTTCTGGCGCTTGGTTTTGCTCGTCTCTGGTCATGGCTGGCGTCGCCGGCAGGTGGAATCTTACGTCGCGTGGCGCTGCTCGGCGCCGCCGTGGTGCTGGGCGCCGGGGTTGCTGCAGCCACGTTATTCGGCGCGCGGCAACAGATGTCAATCGTAAACGAGACGACGGTCTTGGCCCATGAGAGTGATAAAGAAGCGCTGGCCTGGGTGGCGACGAATCTGCCGACGCGGGCGCGCCTGGCAGTTAATAGCTGGCGCTGGCTGGGGGAGACGTGGGCGGCGGCCGACGGTGGCGCCTGGTTGTTACCGCTCACGGGCCGTCAAACGACCACGCCGCCCGTTGACTATATCGGCGATCGCGACCTGTTTCTGGAGGTCATCACCTTCAATGAGCAGGCGACGGACATTGAGGATTGGTCGGATCCGGCAGCCGCACGATGGATTGCGCAACAGGATGTAAGCCACGTCTTCGTCGGCGCGCGCGGTGGTTATTTCGATCCGGCAGAGCTGGCGCGCAATGAGGAGATGGAGATGGTGTTTGAGGGAGATGGGGTGTTTGTGTTTGAGGTGGAGGGGGGAGATTAGAGATTGGTTGACTGAAGATTGGAGATTAAAGATTGGTGATTGGGGCATGGTAGGTTGTTACACATGTGAATTAACTGCCCGGCGGGATACGGGGGATGCGCCGGTCTGGGATCGTATCTGGCGCACGGATTATTGGGATGTGGCGCACAGCTTCAATACGTCGCTGCCGGGTTGGCTGGTGCTTGTCGCGAGACGGCATGTGGCGACGGTCGCCGAGCTGTCGGAAGCAGAGGCCATTCAGTTGGGCAGCCTCATACGGCAAGTTTCATTGGCGCTGCAAGAAGTCACCGGATGTCTCAAGACGTATGTTGTACAGTTTGCCGA
>CAYSMQ010000073.1:0-14573 GCA_964432035.1 uncultured Ardenticatenaceae bacterium | reverse complement strand
CGAATCCGAACGAGGACCAGGTGTCTTTAGTCTGACGGGCGTCCCACCAGAACAGCGCCTCGGCGAACAGGAAATGAACGACATCGCATCGAGAATTCAAAAGGCGCTTAATTCTCTGGATTTTAGTCTCTAATCTTCAGTCTCCAATCTCTGCTTTCGCCACGTTGCGCCGCACCCTGTAGGGGCTATAATCTCACTCACTAATGCTGCAAACAGAAGCGAACAAGGAACTTTTTCCCCGATGTTAGATTTTTCCCTGAGCGATGAACAGTTGAGCGCTGCGCAGATGGTTAAGGACTTTGCGGAGCGCGAAGTTTACCCCACCATTAAAGAGTACGACCGCAAACAGGAGATGAACCCTGAAGTGCTGCCCCGTATGGCGGAGCTTGGCATTCTGGGTATTAACATTCCCGTGCGCTACGGTGGACAGGGCTTCGACTACGTGACCCTGGGCCTGGTATGCGAGGAGCTAGAGCGCGTCGATTCGACGCTGCGTGTCGTCATGTCCGTGCACATGGGCCTCAACAGTATGGGCCTCTTGCAATGGGGCACGGAGGAGCAGAATCAGCGCTTTTTGACGCCCCAGGCGCGCGGCGATAAGGTCGCCGCCTTTTGTTTGACGGAACCGGGCGCGGGCTCGGATGTGGCCTCGATGCGCTCCACGGCGCGACGCGACGGCGATAATTATGTGATCAACGGCGAGAAGATGTGGATTAGCCTGGCGACGAAAGCCGATCACTTTTTATGGTTTGCCAAGACGGATCCACAGGCCGACCCACCGCACGACGGCATCACGGCCTTTATGGTCGAAGCGGATATGGATGGTGTGACGACGGGCGATATTCACGGCAAGTTGGGCGTGCGCGCGGGCTCTACAGGTTGGGTAAACAGTAGCGACGTGCGCGTGCCGGCCGAGAACCGTATTGGCGAAGAGGGCGAAGGCTTTAAGATTGCTATGAGCTGTCTGGACAACGGACGTTACACGGTGGCATCCGGCGCGGCGGGGCTCATTCGTGCCTCGCTTGAAGCATCACTGCGCTATGCCGACGAGCGCAAAGCATTTGGCAAGCCTATTTCGCGCCACCAACTGGTACAGCAGAAGCTGGCCTATATGCAACAATGGTACGACTGCGCGCGCCTGCTTTACTTGCGCGCCGGCTGGTTGAAGAACCAGGGGCAGCGCAACACGCGCGAGACGTCGATGGCTAAGTGGTACGCCACGGACAAGTCTTTTGACGCGGCAAATGAAGCGGTCCAGATTCACGGCGCTTACGGCTACTCCGACGAGTACGACGTAGAACGCTATCTGCGTAACAGTCGCGGCGCGATCATTTACGAAGGCACCAGCGAGATCCACCAGCTGATGCAGGCCGGTTATGCGTTGGGATTGCGGGAGGATCGTCCGCTGCGTTGTGAGCTGCCTGCGTATGACCCCGAGTACTGGCAGGCGGAGGCGTAGGCAGTTGCAATTTCCGTTGCAGATGCCGCGGGAAAATGGGACGCTCGGATCCATGGGCCAGCGCGTGAAAGTTGAAGTGCGACCGGGGCAGGTGGTGCGTTTCCCGCAGCAATGCGTCAATTGTGGCAACGAGCCTGCGGAGACGATGCGGTTGCAGAAGCGCCGTGGGCGCGTGACACGCCACATTGACGTTCCACTGTGCGCCGATTGTCAGCAAGAGCTACAGCGCCTCTCCGGCGACGAGGAACGCTGGTTGCGCATGGGCTGGTTCTTCGCCGCGGTTTCCTTTGTCCTGACCCTGATCTTATTTCTATTATTCCTGCCGGGTTGGCTAGCTTTCGTGCCGCGTCTGTTGCTCGCAGCCCTCATTGCCGGCGCGGTGGGCCTGGTGGTGACGCTCTACTTCCGTCGACGTGGCGCGGAGAAAGCGCGCCCTGAGAAACTGGAAGTGCTTAATGCGGCCCGGCTGGCAGACTTTTCGTGGCGGGCGACGACGTTCGAATTCGAGGATGAACAGTATGCCGGGGAGTTCAAAAAGCTAAACAAAGACAAGTTGTTAGATACACGTGAGTTGTAGCGAGGAGAGATCATGAAAGTAGTCGTTTGTGTGAAACAGACGCCCAGCACGACAGCCGTATTCTCGGTGCAGAACGGCGACGTGAATTGGGAAGATCCAGGTGGTAAACCCAATGTGATGAATCCCTGGGATGAGTACGCCGTCGAGGAAGCCATTCTGTTGCAAGAGGAGCACGGCGGTGACGCAATCGCCCTGACCATGGGCGATGAAGACAGCAAAGAAGCGCTGAAGACGTGTCTGGCTATGGGTTGTACCGAAGCGGTCTTGGTGGCGGATGAGGCTTTTGCCGGCTCGGACACGTTGGGCACGGCGCGCGTGCTGGCTGCCGCCATTCGGCATCTAGAAGACGTGCAGGTCGTCGTCTGTGGAAAGCAGGCCATCGACGGCGATACGGGCCAGACCGCCATGCAGTTAGGCGTAAAGCTGGGCTGGACGCCGCTATCCTTCGTCTCTGAAATTAAGGAAATCGATCCCGAGGCTGGCACGATCACGGTGGAGCGCCTGTTGGAGGGCGGCAAGGAAACCGTGAGCAGCCGGCTGCCGGTGGTTATTGGCGTGGTCAAAGAGATAAATGAGCCGCGCTATCCATCCTTCATGGGAATCCGCAAGGCGAACCGCGCGGAGATTCCCACGCTGACGGCCGGCGATCTGGGCCTGGAGGAAGGGAGCGCGGGCGCGGGAGCCAGCAAAGTGGACTGGTCAAATGTGTACGAACTGCCAGAGCGCGATACTTCTGTTGAGATTATCGAGGCTGACACGGTCGAGGAAGAGGCTAAGATACTGGCAGACCGGCTATTTGAGGAGAAGGTAATATGAGCGGAGTCTGGGTATGGACGGAGCAAGCAGATGGAAAGCTGGCGACGATTAGTCTGGAGGCGCTTGGTGCGGGACGTAAAATCGCCGACAGTCTGGGACAGTCCCTGACGGCGCTGGTCTTCGGGCATGAGCTAGGCGCTGTGGCCGATGCGGCCTTCAATTACGGCGCTGACGCCGTTTTAGGCGCCGACGACGCCTCGCTGGCCGATTTTCGTGTCGAAGCCTACGGCCCGCTCGTCGCCCAATTGGCCGAGGAACGGCAGCCGAACGTGTTGCTGGCAGGGGCCTCGACGCGCGGACGCGATCTGACTGCCTGGGTGGCGGCGCAGTTGGATGCCGGGCTTGCCGCCGACGGCATCGACGTCGACGTTCAGGA
The DNA here is from genome assembly GCA_964432035.1 of uncultured Ardenticatenaceae bacterium. Taxonomy (GTDB): domain Bacteria; phylum Chloroflexota; class Anaerolineae; order Promineifilales; family Promineifilaceae; genus JAAYYY01. The sequence goes on along the minus strand of CAYSMQ010000073.1, from coordinate 11,345 downwards.
TGGACAGGTGGTAGTGACCCGTCCCGTTTACGCCGGCAAGCTATTGGCCGACGTGCGCGTGAAAGACGGCCTGCAGGTCATCAGCGTGCGCAGCCGCGCCTTGCCACCGGCGGAAGAAACGGGCGGCAGCGGTCAGGCAGAGTGGGTGGATCCGGTCGTCGCCGAAGATGATCTGGCGACCAAGGTAACGAGCTTTGAAAGCAGCGCGGGAGAGGTTAGCCTTACCGACGCGCGCATCATCGTCAGCGGTGGGCGCGGCGTTGGCGGACCGGAAGGATTCGAACCCCTTCGCGAGCTGGCGCAGGTGCTCGGCGGCGCGCTTGGCGCCTCCCGTGCCACGGTGGACGCCGGGTGGATCCCCTATAAGCATCAGGTCGGTCAGACGGGCAAGACGGTCAGCCCCGATCTTTACATCGCCAACGGCATCAGCGGCGCCATCCAACACCAGGCCGGCATGCGTACGTCTAAGATCATCGTAGCCATTAACACCGATCCCGACGCGCCAATCTTCAAATTGGCCAGCTACGGCATTGTCCGCGATCTGTTTGACGTCGTGCCGGCGTTGACGGATGAATTTCGGCTGCGTCTGGGATAGGGCAGAGTCGTGATATTAGAGATTGGAGATTGCGGCTGACCAGGACAGGCTCGGAGATTAGTGGTTATGCGGTCTGCCGTCCGCGGTCGTAGGAGATTAGGAGTTCTGTCCATAGGCTAGTGGCTTGATTTCCCTCTTCTACTCTACTACGTTATAATGGCGTAGGGACATTATGTCTTGTGAGCCGGTGTGGAGGTCGCGCCTGGACCGGCTGCAAGAGTTGTCAAGGAGAGGGTAAACTGAAGAAGCAACTCCCGGGTCTGGTTGTAAAATCCCAGAGCGGTTTCTTCACCGTTGAAACAGCAGACGGTCACTACGTTTCTAAGATACGTGGGCGCCTGAAGCAGGAGCGGAAGGACACCGATCTCGTCGCCATTGGCGACCGCGTCACCATCTCAATTACTCCTGATGGCACTGGACTGATCGAGGAGGTCGAGGAGCGGGAGCGGGTGTTGTCGCGCGCCCGCCCGGCGCCAAGCGCGCGACAAATGCTCACGGACCAGGAGCAGGTGCTGGTTGCCAACCCCGATCAGGTTGTATTCGTCTTTTCCACCCGACAACCGCGGCCCAGCTTACGCAAGCTAGATCGTTTCTTGGTCGTCGCCGAATTGAACGAACTGCCGGCGATCATTTGCGTAAACAAGGTTGACCTGGTGGAGGCGGGAGAGGCGCGGGAGACGTTCGCGCTATATGAGGAGATCGGGTACCGTGTAATCTATACCAGCGCTGTGACGGGTGAGGGACTGGAAGAGTTGCGTGCACAATTGCAGGGAAAGCTCTCAGTGCTCGCCGGCTCGTCGGGTGTGGGAAAATCCAGTTTGCTAAACGCTATTCAGCCGGGTCTGGGACTGCGCGTGCGGGAAGTGAGCGAAGCCACGGAAAAGGGTATGCACACGACGCGCCACGCAGAGCTTTTTAAGGTGGAGCAGGGCGGCTACGTGGCCGATACACCGGGAATACGCGCGCTGGCCCTGTTTGATATTGAACCGCAGGAATTGGACGGCTACTTTCGGGAAATTGCACCGCTCGTTTCAGAATGCCAGTTCAGCGACTGCACGCATCGTCACGAGCCCAATTGTGCCGTGCGCGAAGCGGTTGAGGAGGGACGCATCTCGCGGGAGCGCTATGAGAGCTATTTGCGTCTTCGTGACGAACACGAAGCCCTGGATGATGCGCTCTATGAATGACTTTGATGAAGCGGCGTGAGAGCAACAGAAGGCGGCGGAGTGAAAAAGATGCTCGCTGGCGCGATTTGTCTTTAATGGCGCTAATCGCCGCCATGGCGTTTCTTGCCGGCTGCGCAGAGCCGCGGCCTGCATCATCGGACGGGATTCCACAAACCGGTTTTCTGGTTGAGCAGCCCTTTGCGCCGGCTTACGAAGCATACGGCCCAGGGCTGCTGGGCGAGCCTATTTCCGGTCTCTGCCAGGTCGCTAACGGCAGCCAGGCGCAGTACTTTCAGCGCATGCGGTTGGAAGTAAGCTCAGACGGACAAGGCGTGACAATCTATCCCCTTGGCGAGTGGGCCCATGAGGGTTTGCGGCGGAAAACGGTGGCGCCTACACCTGACGACAGCCGCACACGCGAATTTCCAGAAACCGGTTTTGTTGTGCGCGATGAGTTCCTCGATTTTTACGAAGAAAACAGCGGGGAGGTGCTCCTAGGCCCGCCGATTTCGCCACAGCTAGATGAGGGAACCCTGCGCGTACAGTATTTTCGCAATGCACGCCTGGAGTGGCATCCTGATGAACCTGTGGATCAGCGCGTACGCTTAGGCATGCTGGGCCAGGCACACTATTTGCAGGCGGCGCATGATGTAACCTGCGAGTTTCGCTCTCGTCCGGTGGATGTGACAACGGTGAGGGATGTAGACGTGTTGGCGAGCGCCGAAGCGCCAATCTTGTACACCGGCGATGAGCAGGTCATCTATGCCATGGTAACAACGGAAGCAGGCGTTCCCGTTGCCGGCGTGCCTGTATCGCTAACGCTACAGGACGTGGACTGGACGCTGACGGTGGAGCTGGGCCGTACCAATGGCGAAGGGAAGGTCCAGGGTGGGCTACGTATGCCGCGCTTTGTGCCTGGGCGAATGGTCGGCGTCACCGTGGACGCCGAGGGTATGGGCGGCGCGTCGCTTGGTCATACGGGCCTCGCCTTCCAGACCTGGTGGTAGCGAGGAAGGCGAGCGCTTTAACATAAGCAAGTTAAAGCGCTCGCAATCGATTAGCGACGGCGTAAGCCAACGAGGACGATACCACCGAGAAAGAGAGGTACTATGAGGGCGGACGCGCAGGGCAAGGTGCGGGCGTTTGGTGCATTGCTTTCAGCGTCGCCAGACGGGGTCGGCGCCACGCTCGTCTCGGCGTCTTCGGCGTCAACGACGACGGGCAATGTGATGGTCTCATCTGCCTCGTCGTCTTCTTCGACGATCTCGTAGACGTTGTCCTGGAAAACGACGATGACGCGAGGGCCGAGCGACAAATACTTTCCTATTTCGGGCGCTGCAGATAGCAGTTCGAAGTACTGTTCGCCGGCGAAGCTGACGCGTTGCGGCTGGTGGGTATCCGGGTCGTAGCCTGTATCGATCCATACCCCGTCGCGATAGACGAACGTCTTCGAGGCGACGCTCTGAACGGCAGCGGCGTTAGTGTTAGCTGCTCCTGTGTCTTCGTCTGCAGACGTCGTGGGCAGCGCGACAGGCGCCTCGGCGGCTGCCAGCTCTCCTTCAACACGAGCCCCCTCTACCGCATCCGCGCCCGAAACTGCCATGGGCTCCTCAAACTCCGCCATTGATTCTTCGGCGATATCCTGCCGGCCGCTTTGCGTCAGGATATCGTCCTCTTCGATGAGGAAGCTGGTGTAGGGAGTGATTACACCATAGCGGATACTTAAATCTACGATACTTTGCACAAGCTCGCTGTCTTCGCCGTGCAAGCGAATCTGTTGCAGCAGGTGGCCGATGGCGCGAGTGGCCCAGAGGCGGGGAATGAAAGCCTCGCCGCCCGCTTCGCGGAAGGTTACGTCATCATAAACAAACGCTCGCGGCTCCCCGTTCACGTCTCCGCTTAGTGTAACGGTGGCGGGTCCGCCCTGCCGGTAGCGCCCGGCGACGATCATCTGCGTGCCGGCAAAGAGATCGGTCAGCTCAATCGGATATGTTTGCTCGACGGTCACTCCGTCTACATCCAATGAGACGTTGGCCAGCACAGGCGTGCTGACTTTGGCATAGAAGCTGCTCACAGCTTCGTCGATGGCCTGTTCCGGACGCACATAGGTGGTAGTTCCCCGATGGTTCTCGGAGAGGGCGCCAAGAAGTTGTGTGTCGACGTCGTGGCCTACTCCGAAAGAAAAGATGCGTGCACTGGACGGCGCGGCGCCCTGGATGGTCTCCAGGAGCAGCGGCGTCTCCACGATGCCCTCCGTCGCCAGTCCATCCGTTAGAAAGAGAACGGTTAACGGCCGGTCCCCGTCTGCCTGTTGCAACGCTTCCAGCAGCGCCAGGCTGATGTTCGTGCCTCCGAGTGCCTCAAGGCCGTCGATAAACGGGTGCGCGCCAGCTGCGTCTTCCGCTGCCGTCAATTGCGGCGCGTAACTGCGGACACCGGTGTTGAAAGCGACGATGTTGAATCGGTCACGGGGGTTCAAGTGATCGATGATATAGTGGGCGGCTTCTTTTGCCTGCGCCAACTTTTGCCCTTCCATACTGCCCGAGGTATCCAGTACCAGAACGACGTCCCTGGCGACGATCTCGTCTGGATCCACTTCCACCGTCGGCGCCACGAGTAGCAAGAAGAAACCGTCTTCGCCGGGCTCCTTGTAGCTGAGCACGTTGAGACCGATCTCGTCGGGGCTTACGGCGTAATAGAGTTCGAAATCCTGGGAAGGGCGCACCTTTGTTTCTTCGTAACCGGCAATGGCGCGAAACGGCCCATCGCGCTCGATGGCGACGGCGTGACTGGGGGAGTAGATGGCGCGAATCTCTTCGCGTGACTCGATTTGCACACGGATGCTCTGGTTTTCTAGCGGCGCGTGCGTGTATAGATCGCCGGACTGCGGGTACGTGTAGCGGATGAGGCCGTTATCGGCGGAGAGTACTTGACTGTATTCGATCTCCACGAGCCGTTCACCCTGCGCCGGAATTGGAAAGACGTTGGCCTGAATAGCGTCGTGCCCCACATACTCCAGGAGCGCAGGATCCCGCATCTGGCGTACTATCTGGTCGTAGATGTCACGCGCTTCGGACGCTTCCAGTATCTTGGCGTCGATAGCCTGCCCATCAACCCACATGGTCAGCTCATTGACTGCCGCACCCGCCGGCAAGGGAAACAAATAGGCGCCTTCCAGCATCCAATCATTAGGGTTGACGAAAAGTTGCTCAATGTGGGTCGTGGCTACCTGGTCTTCGATGGTGACCTGTACACGCTGGTACTCAATTCGCAGACCGTCGAAGCTATCGATGGGCGGCATGATCGGTTCCACGGGCGGCGTGGGTTCGATAGGTTCCTGCGCCTGGGCCGTGGAAATGCCTACTAGTAACAGTGCGATCAATAGCAATAGGGTGGAAAATGTCTCCTTCATGGCCTTCTTCTCCTTTGAACAAGTGCCGCTGTCTGTCTAATAGACGAAGAAGAAGGGGGAAAGGTTCCGGTGGGGAGAATGGAGATTAGAGATTTCGGTAGTCCGTGGTCCGCCGTCTGCCGTCGGCGGTCGCCTATATCCGCGTGACGCGGGCGTTTCCGGTGACGGCTTTTAGGGCGTTACGCGTGTCTAGAATGAGCCGCGCGTGGTCGGCGAGGCGCTGCCGATCATAGCTGTCGTGGTCCGTGACGAGAACGACACAGTCGGCCTCCGCCAGCGCCTGATCGGTGAGGGCTATCGATTGCAGGGGAATGCCTTCATGGCTCAGGTCGGGAATATAGGGGTCATGGTAGGAAACCTCACCGCCGCGCTGTTGAAGAAGAAGAATGATGTCCAACGCCGGACTTTCACGCACGTCCCCGACATTGGGTTTGTAGGCGGCACCTAGAACGAGAATCTTGCTACCGTTTATTGCTTTGCGATTATCATTAAGCGCTTCGGCGACCTTGCCAACGACGTAGTCCGGCATGTGCCGGTTGACGTCGTCGGCGAGCTCGATGAAGCGAGCAGTATAGTTTAGAGTGCGTAGCTTCCAACTCAGATAATGAGGGTCGATGGGGATACAGTGACCGCCAAGACCGGGTCCCGGGTAGAAGGGCATGAATCCGTATGGCTTGGTGGCAGCTGCTTCCACAATCTCCCAGACGTTCAAATCAAGACGATCACACATCAGCGCCACCTCGTTGACGAGGCCAATATTCACGGCGCGGAACGTGTTTTCGAGCAGTTTGACCATCTCCGCTGCAGCCGGGCTAGAAACGGGCACGGGACGCTCGACGATTGTGCCGTAAAGAGCCAGGGCAACCTCCTGACAGTCGGGCGTCATGCCGCCGATTACTTTGGGCGTGGTGTAGACGGTGTAGTCTTTGCGACCTGGATCTATACGCTCGGGCGAGAAGGCAAGAAAGAAATCTTGACCCACGGCGTTTCCATTGCTGCTGAGGCGTGGGAGGAAGACTTCTTCCGTTGTGCCAGGATACGTTGTGCTTTCAAGGACAACCAGCTTGCCGCGCCCATTGTTCCGGGCAATGCGCTCGGCGGCGTCAATAATGTAGGAGATGTCTGGATCCTTAGACTTGCGCAGTGGCGTGGGCACGCATACCGAGATCGCGTCCACGTCGCGGAGGGCCGCATACTCTGTGCTGGCATGTAGCAGCCCTTGCTGCACAAGAGGCGCAAGCACGTCGTCGGGCACATCTTCAACATAGCTGGTGCCGCAGTTCAGCGACTCCACCTTCTCAGCGCTGACGTCTACGCCTACAACTTCAAAGCCGGCCTGCGCAAAAGCCACAGCCAGCGGAAGGCCTACATAGCCAAGGCCCACAATACCAACCAGCGCCTCCCGTGATTCAAACTTATCCAACAACTGCTGCTTCAAGCTCGGTGTGTTGTCCATACATCCTCATAATTAAACAGGGGGGCCGGTAGCGATTTGACTGCTCAGGCGACTTTCTCGACGTCGTGAATACTCATGCGCACACGTTGAGAATGTTGACTTAGAAACGCGAGGAGGACCTGGACGCGATCCTTTCCTGAAAGGTGCGCGTCGAAAATAGCCTCGTACCCCTTAAATAGACCGTTGATGATACGTACGCGGTCGCCCCTATGCAACCTTTCCGGCTCAATGACGGTACTATTTATCGTCTTTACTTGTCTACGCAGCTCTCTGATAGTATTTTCAGGCACACTGGCGGGTTGATCTCCAAAACGCACGAGACCGCGCGTGCCGGGAATCCAACGCAAGCGATTCTCGCCTTCGCGATCAAGATCGATGTTCACAAACATGTAGCCGGGGAAAAGGGGCCGTGTGGAACGTGAGCGCCGTTTGACCGGATTAACGCGTATCGTTGGAGAGTAAGTTTCGATTCTATTGTTTCGTAAATAACGCTGTACCGGTTGCTCTTTGTGTGCCTTGATCGATAAGACATACCAATTAGCTGACATAGATACGAATCCTCCACCTTCAGAATGCCATGTATGTGAGGAGGCACTGCTCCACGCCCCGCTCACTTCACCGTTACAAGGAGTCTAGCGAAGTCTATTTGCTTCTGCAAGCTATACAAAGGGGACTTTCGGGCTAATTGGGCGCGATTCTCAGGCGGGCAGAGTGGGGCAAATTTCTTTTCCAGAATCTAGAAAAGCTCGTTGAGGCGCAAGAAGAGGTTGAGAAGGGGCCAAGGATAAAAAGCAAGCGCCGCCGCGAGAACAAGGACGCCGGCCGTCGCGACTTTAGAATCACGGTTCGGTCCGGTCGCGCCTTGAGTGTCGAGGGCATCGCCGTCTGTCAGGCGATTGAGGGCCGGGCCAAGAACGCGCAGGATGCCGGCGATGCTACCGCCAATGGCCAACAGTAAGGCCAGCGCCCACCAAATCGAGCCTGTTCCCGCAAGTGTGACGGCCGTCCAGCGCGCTGCAAAGCCCGGCGTGAGCGGCACGCCGATGAGCGAAAGGGCGCCGTAGGCAAAGAGCGTAGCGGCCGGCGGGTAATGAGCCAGATGCTGGGCGTGGGTCCAATCGGTCTCGTCACCATCCCGGCGGGTGGCCCACTCAAGGCCGGCTACGGCAATCAGGAGACCGAGAAAGCGCATAAGGATCAGAGCCCAGGCATTTTCAATGCCCGCGACGCCTTGCCCAAGGCAGATGAGTGTCGCGCCCATATCGGCTAGAGCCAGAGCTCCGAGCAGGCGGCGAGGATCACGCTCATTGAAAGCAAGGAGCGCCGCCGCCAGCGCCGTCGCCGCGCCGCTCCAGCCAAGGTAGACGTCCAGGGGCGTATTGACGATAAGTTCCGGATTTTGCTGTAGCCAGCGCCAGACAAATGAAAGAATGAGCAGTTGTGCCGGTCCCAGGACAAAGATTGCACTTAGCGGATGGGCCTCGTTCAGGAGTGGCCTGACCCAGATATGAAACGGAAAACCGGCGAGCAAAACCGTCGCGCCCAAAAAGATCAGACGCCACAAGGCGCCGCCCAGAGCGAGCTGCTGGGAGTCGAGCATCCAGCCGGCGATGAGAAACACGGGTAGCGCCAGAGCAGAGAGCAATAAGTAGCGCAGCGAGGCCGTCGTCGAGCCCGCACGCACACTTTGCACCAGGGCGGCAATGAAGGTTGCGGCGACGAGCAGAGCCATGATGCCAAAAGTGAGAGGCGTAATCATCAAGGAAACCACCAGGGGAGAAAGGGCTGCTAACGCGGCAGGCACAAAGACGGGTCCCTGGGGCCAGAGGCCAGACACCAGAAACAGTACTGCGCTCGAGACGTAGGTCACCACTAAGAGGCGACGCAAGCCTTCGCTTATGGCAAGGGCCCATCCAAATACGCGAAATTCGCCTGCGTCAGAGACGCCAGTCCCGGCAGTCGACGATGCGACATCGAAATTCGCCAGCAGCGCAGCAATCAGCAGCGCGCTTACAAAACCGCAAACGGCCGCAGCGCGGGGCCAACGACGCAGTGTAGCGAAGATGAGCCCTGCGGGAACTAAGGGGCCGATAATTAGCAGAATTGGAGCGGACATCGCCTATCCTTTGCCCTGCTCGAAGAACACCGGCAGCGCGTGCCGCATCTGGGTCAGATATGAAATGGCAAGAGTCAGTATTAGATTTGCCGCCGCCAGAAGAACGAGCATGCTCGCCGATTGATCGAGGTTGCTGTAGAAAAGTTCAAAGCCCAACATGAAGGTCAACAGGCCCATGCCGGCTTTCAAAGGTTCCGTTGTCAGACCAAGCCCCAACAAGCCCATGCCACTCAGGGCCAACACTGCAAAATTGACCGCTTCGGCCAGAGCAGGAAGGCGCAGGCCCTGTGGCTGCGATAGGGCGAAGACGGCAAGCGCTACCAGCAGCGCCAGCAAGACGCGGAACGGCGTGTTGCTGGGCAGCAGATAGGGACCAAAGCGTACTTGCTGGGCGCGCCGCCACTGTATCGCCTCATCCTCGTTGACATCTTCCGGCAGTTGGCCCCACTTAACCTGGCGTGCGGTAAAGTACAACATGATGCAGATGAACCAGCCGGTGAGAAGCTTGACGATGGAGAGGCGCGGATCCAACACATCCAGGAACAGCACGGCGGCAGTGAAGTATTGTACCGTAAGTGCGGCCAATGCCAGGCGCCAGTCCCAGGCGATAACAATCAAAAAGGCTGTGACCAGTGTCAGATATGCTGCGGGCATTCCCCGCAGAAATTCGAGTCGCTCGATCCAGTCGAATAAACTTGGTAGTTCAAACATCATTTCTTACTTTGGGCCGGCACAACACTGGTGAAGCTGTGGGCCGCGAGTTGTCTAACGCACAAGAGTCAGTATGACAACAAAGACCAGTAACCAGAGCAGACCACCTTCCCCTTCGAGAATGGCCAACGCTTCACGGGTAGCGACGGAGAGAGCGCCCGTGGCCCGGCGCAAGCTTGCCCAGGCCGCTCTCGCAGAGAACGGCAGGCTGAAAGCCTCCTGCAGCATCTGGCGCAACTCATTTGTTTCATCCAGTCGCCAGGCGAGGACCAGGGAGACGGTGGCGGGAAGCAGAATGGCGGCCCAGCTGAGCGACGCGGCGAGCGTGAGGGCAGCGATGGAAAGTAGGCCCAACGCCGGCGCCAGCAAGGCGAGTTGACGCGGCAAGCTGTCCGTCGGCCGGTCGGACTCCATCTTAGCGTCAGTTTGCGCGGTCCTGATGAGCGACGGCCCGAGCGCTTGCAAGGCTGCCAGGAGCAGCGGCACGTGCAGGAGCGCGGTGACCAGGATGAGCAACCAGTGGCCCTGATCCAGCCAGGCATCGTAAATGGCGCTACGACCGGTGAATCCGGCAGTCAATGGCAGGGCTGCCAGGGCAGCAAGCGCAATGAGCGGACCGAGTTGCGGCAAGCCGCCGGAAGCGCTCTGTTGCGAGACGGCCTGGAACAGGAGCAGGGTGCCGCCGCCCAATAGCAGTACGCTGGTTTCCGCCAGAACCGCTTGCGGCCCGGCCCACACGCCTGCTAAAAGCACCAGTCCCGCCTGCGCCTGGATGAGGGCCAGGGGTAAAGACGCCTCAGTGTCGCCGGAAAGCCAGGCGCGCCGCGCCCCGGCTAAGAGGGCCAACAAGCCCATTAACGTGAATGGGAGTGCAAAAGCGAGCCCCACATCGCCGGCAGATTCCAGGCGCGCCAGCAGTAGACCACCGGCGGCCGCGGGCGCACTATACAAGAGCGCCGCCGAACTCGCCGGTGCGTCCCAGTCCTGGAAGCGCCAGGCGTGAAAAGGAAACACGCCAAGTTGGACGGCTGCCGCGAGCAAGATGAGTAGTTGCGTCAGCGTTGACCATTCAGGCGCAGTGGCCATCGTTGACTGTGGCCCGGCGCTGGCTGCGGCGAGCCACAATAGCAGAATGGCAGTCAGAGCAGCGCCGAGAAGAGAAGGTAGGGCGGCAAGGCGATCTTCGCGAACGGCTGCTGGAGCAGTGAGCGCCCTCCAGGCCAAGCCGCCAAGCCACACAGCATTTAGTAAGGTCCACGTCAGGGTATATGTCGCCAGGCTACCGGCCCAGCAGGCGAGCAGCGTAGCAAGAGCAAGCAAATGGATAAAGGCGGTCTGGTAGTCGCGTTCGGACTCCGATGGCGTGCTTTGCAGGGCCAACGCGCCAAGGGCAAGCAGAAGCACGCCCAGACTGACCGACCAGCTGAACTCACCTACCTGCCAGGACCATGCCGGCCACGTGGATGGTTCGGCGCCTAAGACGAAGGTAAGGGGCAATGCGCTGCGCGCTACAAGCCAGCCGAAAGCAAGCAGCGCTGTCCCACCCAGCGCCACGAGCCGCGTCTGTTGCGGACGCAAGGCGGCAACCGCTATGGTGGCGACACCGCTGAGAAGTGCTAGCGTGAAGAGGAGACTAAGGTTAACCATCATCTGTTCAATGGCAATGATTAAAACGAAAGGCGCGTAAAATGCAAACTGGCTTATAATAAGCGCGACTCGTGAAGTTACTGAGGATGGAATGGATGCGCCAACCAATTATGCGAAAAGTAATGTTCGTTCTGGGAATGTTAATCTGGGTGACGGGCTGCAGTGGGCAAGCAGAGCTGCCCACGCCGGTGCCGACCGCCGTCGTGCCGGTCACACCATCGGAGGAGCCAGTGACGCCGACG
>CAYSMQ010000072.1:0-15712 GCA_964432035.1 uncultured Ardenticatenaceae bacterium | reverse complement strand
GGCTACACTTGCGGCGCGAAGGGCTGGATATCATCGCCACCGGCGATGTGGCCAGCCTGGACATCTATCCTTTCCTGGACCTGGGCCCGGGCGGCTGTGACGTACCGGCTATGATTGACAGATTGCGTGCGTGGGCCGAGCGTTTTCCGGAGGCGGTTTTTTTGCCGGGACACGGGCGCCTGGCGACGGCCGCCGATTTGCGACAACATGCTACTTATCTCAGCGCCTTGTGGAAACAGGTGGCCCGGGCGCGAAGCGATGGCCTGAGCGAGGACCGCACCGTGAAGCGCATTAATCTCTCCCGTTACCGGTTGGGCATGATGCCCATTTTTCACTACGGAGAATCGGTCCTTTCGGCCGCCAGCAACGTGCGCGCCGTCTATCGCCTTCAAGAGCGGGAAGTGGGCGGGCGCAAGCGCCTCGTGCTCTGAGCAACTGGGAGGTCACTGTTCCTGCCAGTATGCCTCCCGCGTGGCCTGAAATATTGCGGGCATGAGGGCCGGATCTTGCACGGCCGGTGATTGCCGCAACTCGGCAATCGCTTCGCGATCGCCGGCTTCCACCAGAAGATTTATCGCCTCGCGCCGCAGGCGGCAGCGCTCCTCGATGTTGTCGATTGCCGTCCTTAAGCGCTCGCCATTTTGGGCAATGTTGGCCAGTTTGCCGCGCGCATCGGGGCCACCGATGCGCGACAGGGCTTGCATGGCGCAAAGCCACAGGCGCATATCGTTTGAGCCGTCGATGCAGTGCTCTATTAGAAATGAGAGCGCGCGCGGCCCGGGTGTGCGTACCAGGCCCACGAGATAGGATAGGCTCTTCTCAAACGCCAGCCAGTCGCGGCCCGCGTCGCCGTCTCGCGCTGCCAGCCGGTCTAGGGCGGGCGTGATGACCTGTTCGGTCACGGCGCGCGCGTCGATCATGGCCAGGGCATCGGCCAGCGCCCAGCGCACTGACTGGGGCGTTTCAGGAGCCGTGAATTGTTCGCTCAGGAAGTGCAGGGCGCGAGGCCCTTCTTCTCGTTGGGGAACTGCCCACAACTTCTCGGCCTGATCGCCGATAGCCAGCGCCGCTACGGCCTGGACGCCAGGGTTCTCGGCGTGGCAGTAACGTTCCTCAAGCATCTCCAGGTCTCCTTCGCGCCAGGCCTGGAAAACGGCCTTCAGCGACGGATGGAACTGATTTGAGAGAATGCTATCGACCTCTTGCGGCTGGCCAATGCGCCGCAGGCCGATGGCGCCGGCCATGCGCACGCTACTAAACTCATAATCGTTTTCGTCGCTAAGATTGGTACGTACTTTTTCGTAGACCAGGCGCGCGAGATGGATGATGGCGTCCGGTTCGGCCACGCGGCTGAGCAGCTGCGTGGCCAGGACGCGCAGGCGTAGCAACGGTTCGTTCCTGCTGTCTGTGCGCCAGTAGAGGGCGCGAATGACGTGTTGGCGCAAGGGCTCGATTCCGATTGAAGCCACCTCGCCGCCGGACGCGCACTCCATGAGACAGCGAGCTGCAAGAAACAGCTGTTCGCCATGCAATAGATTGTGGCCCTCGACCAATCGTCGCAACAGGCGGGTAAGCGCCATTTGCTCGTTGGCCTGCGCCAGGAGGCCGCATACTAAAACCAACGTGTCCTCCCACCAGCGCAATGCAGCCGGCGTAGAGAGGGTCGAGGTGACGCTTTCCAGGATTTGTTCCTCGTCCGCATGGTCTACGATGGCCCTGGCGCAGCAATAAGCGCGGAACGGTTCATAGCTGAAGCCCACGTGGCCCTCGCCCGAGGCGTGCAGGAGGTCGTTTTCTACCAGCCCTCTATAGAGCTCTTCAAGGTTGTAGCCTCGATGGCTGCGAATCTGGGCCATCGTCTGGAACACGGTCTGCACGGGTAGCTCGCAACATTGCCCGGGTTGCATGTTCCAAGCTAGCCGGTATAGGGTTGGCCCGGCGTGGCTACGAATTCCCTCCTCGACGGGCAGGCGGGCAATGGCATCCTCCACCAACTTTCGCAGAGCGTCGGTGCGCGAAATCGGGAAATCTCCCCGGGCGGCGCGGAGCAAAAGTTGCACCATGAACCACGGCGTGGCCACAAGATCGAAGAGTTGCGACTGGTATATCTGCGTAAGTAAGTCTTCGCCCAGAATGGCGCGCTCCAGTTGGGGCACGACGGGCACGTTGTGGGCATCCTCTAGATTTTCCAGAAAATGGCGGACCTTGACGCGACGCAGCGGCTGGATGACGAGCAGATGCATGTCCGCGTGCCGCTGGAACTCCGGCCAGGACAGCCCCGTCTCCCCCGTGGCGACGACGTAATCGTACTGCGGGTACATCTGCATCAGGCTCAGAAGCTGCTGCTGGGTATAGGCGTTCTCCGCCGACGAAATGAGGTCGATACCATAGAAAAGCAGAATCAGCGAGGGGCGCGACGGGATATCGGCAAGGGATGTTGCTTGCAGGTCGGGCCAGAACTGGGCCAGGCTCTCCAGGGCGCACGATTCGAGGTAGCCGTACGCATCTGAGTGCTGCGGCTGGTGTTCCCGCAGATCGATGTACACGGGCAGGCGGGCAGCGCCTTCTATCTGGGGATTGAGCGCCAGCTGTAATGTGTCCCAGACCAGCTTCTGTAACTGTGTTTTCTTGTTACTCCCGGCGCCACCGATGAGCCCGACAAATATCGGTTTCTCGCGCTCATCTCGGCTGTTTCGTTCTAACTTGTCGCGCAAAGCCCGCTGAATGTCAATGGTTCCCGTCGACTCCGGATCCAACCTGTCCAGGCGGCGTAGCTGCAGCGGGTCGGTAAAGTCGACGACCTCGATGGGGAGGGGGATATATCCGCCGCCGCCCGGGTCGAAAAAGGAGAAAGTGGGGTAGGCGACCATGGCGCGCATGGCGCTCTGAACGGGATCGGCCGTAAACAGGCGCCCTGTGCGCAGGCGCATGTAAAGCACAGGGCTCGACCAGTCTCCGGCCTGCTGCGGCCCGTCGTTATAGAGCAGGCCGCGCGCGGCGTTGAGCGCGCGGTCCACGACGCCATGCTGCAACAACTGCCGGTAGAACTCGGCGGCGAGCTGGCGCGCACCGGGCAGGGTAATTGTCTCCTGCATGGCGACGACGGCAGGCACGCCGGCCTGAACGAGCTGCGCGGCTAAGCCTATATAAGGGTGGCTCGCGTCGCGTCGCGCCGTCTCGCAGGAGGCAAGGAACATGAGGTGCGGCAGCCGGGCGCTGGAGGTCAGTGTGCTGATGAGGGCTGTGGCGTCCACCCAGTCACCACTGCCCGTGTCATCTTCCAGTAGCAGTGCTGTGGTGTCCCGGCGACTGCTATAGCGACCGTGGCCCAGAAAGTGGAACACGTGGGCCTCCGCGAGCAGGCTTGCAATGCGGTCCAGCGTCGTAGTCCCTTCTATCACCGTACAGTGCAATGTTTCTAGCTCTTGCCGCAACGCATGTGTCAGCTGTTCTGCGCTTGATTGACCGGCGAGCAGCGTCAGGTGCATTTGCCGCCGTTCCAGCAACGGGCGCAGCGCGTCGAGCAGGGAGCTCAGCTCACCGGCAACGGACAGCGGCGCCAGATTGCTATCGTCTGCGCTCAGCTCCTGGGGGTTGGCAATAGTCACGAGCAGCCTGATAGGCCGCTCCGAAATCGGTTGCGGCTCGGCGACGCCCAGCCCCGTGTACCGAGAAAAGGCTGTCGCGTCTGTGATGCTGACGGGCAAGAACTGTTCATTATAGTAATGGTGTAGGCGTTCCCATTTCACGGCGCGCAAATCGGCGTCGTCACTGTCCAGCCACAAACGCAGGCGCGCGCCTCCGTTGTTCTGTGTTCGGGCCACGCTGCGGGCCAGCTCAAAGGCGTGGTTTATCCACCCCGTGAACAGCGCTTCGTAGAGCAGGCGTCCATAGGCGCGCACATCATGTTCATTGTCCGCCGCCTGCAGTTCCACAAAGTCTAGGTGTAACTCCCCGCGAAAGAAGCTGCCATCGGCCAGCAGCGCCTCGACCGGATAGCTCTCATCGTCGTTGCCCCGGTCACGAACGCGCAAGAGCAAGTCCGTTTCGGCCCTCATCGTATCCATTTTTCACCACCTACACTCAGGTCCAAGTTGTCTGCCAGCGCGGCAAGGGATGGCATTTTCATTCTAAACGCTTTCAGAGCCGATGTAAACGGGTGGGTCTATTTTCGCATTGAAAGGCACTCATAGACTCTCTATAATAATGTAGAGGGGAGCCGAATACCTTTTATGCCGGAGGGCCATCGCCGGTGGCACCGCATCGCGACCAGACGCGTTACTGTCTTTCAACAAACGAGTAGGAATACAGCTTGGTACTGTTTATTGGTAGGCGCCGGGAATTGAGCGCCCTTGATGCAGCTTTGAGACAGGCTGCAGACGGGCGCGGTAACTGCGTGCTGGTGAGTGGTGCGGCGGGCATCGGCAAGAGCCGCCTCGTTGTAGAAACGCGAGAGCGCGCGCTCCGGCTCGGCTTTGCAGGGTTGGAAGCCGTCTGCCAGGAGCAAGATCGCTTCGTTGCCCTGGCGCCGGTGGCGTCGCTGATGCAACGTAGCATCGAAACGCTGGCAGAAAGTAGGCAGGACCTGATCCATCTCCTGAGCGCGCGTGCAGGCGACCAGCCCTATTTGGTCACCATTGAAGATGTTCATTGGAGTGACGACGCCAGCCAGCAATGGCTCCTTGACCTCGTGGCCCAGGTAGCCGACTTGCCCCTGCTTTTGTTACTAAGCTTTCGCGCGCCTGCCGCCGACTATGACATCGAGGCGTTTGTAGAGCGCCTGGAAGACCATGAACACGTGCGTCATCTGCGCCTACGACCCTGGAGCAGGAAAGAAGTCGAAACGGTCATGCGCACGGTGGCGGGAGCCAATCGCTCGGTGCGCTTCTATTATCTTGCCAACGTGTATAACGTCACGGGCGGAAATCCGCTGTTTGTGGAGGAGCTATGCCTCTCGTCGCGAGCCACGGAGTCGGTTTCTAACGAGACCGATCTGCAATCTTTGCAGCCTTTGCCCCAGGCCAACATTCCGCACAGCGTGCGGCGCATCATCGGGCAGCGCATCGGGACGGTGAGTCGTTCGGCGCAAACCGTTGCCTACCTGTGCGCCGTACACCGGCGCGACTTCAACTTTGACCTGTTAGGGGCCCTGACCGGCTCCACCTGGTGGCGATTGCGCCAGTTCTGCGAAGAATTGGTGCAGGCGCAGCTGTTGGCCGAGGATAGCGAGGGGCGCTTTCGCTTTCGGCACGCCCTGGTGCGCGAGTCGTTGCACGAACGACTTCTTATACGGGAGCGCAGGATGTTGCACGAACGTTTGACCACCGCCATTGAGCAGGTCTATGCTCAAACCTTGGGCGAGCACCTGGCCGATTTGACCTATCACGCCTACGAAGCGGGCTGTTGGGATCGGGCGCTGACCTATGCACGACTGGCGGGTGAGCGCGCGCTCGCACTGGACGCGCCGCGCGCCGCAGCGGCGCAGTTCAAGCGGGCCATCGACGCCGCCGCGCGCCTGTCGCAGACGCCGGCCTGGCGTCTGCACTGCCAGCGTGCGAAGGCGCTGGAGCAATTGGGAGAGAACGATGGAGCGCTGACAGATTATGCCATGGCCCTGGACCGTGTGCGGTTGCTTGAAGATGAAGAGGGGGAACGATTGGTAATTGCCGAGCTTGCCAGATTACTGCCGTCTCTGAACCGCGCGCATGCCAGCGAGTATTACCGTAAGATTGCGGGGCGGCCCGCGGAACAGAAGACGTCCCCACCTGACGAGAAATAGCTAGCGGACAGCTGCTGGTCACGCTCAGGGACTCGCCTATAATTGATAAGTAGCTGAACCAAACGAATAGAAAGAGATGGTCCGCGTGTGTCGGGGTCGTACCGGCGCCGTGGTGCGGAAACAGTATTGGAGAGTAGCTATGGCCCCGAATGAAAGCCCAGAGCAGCGTGAGGGAGCCGGGCCGCAACGGGTTGCTTCTAGAGAAGAAGTCGCCGGGGAACAGGGTCCGGCCGGAAAAAGTGGAAGCCTGACGGTGGTGGGCATTGGCGCCTCGGCCGGGGGCTTGGCGGCGCTACAGAGCTTCTTTGACGCCCTACCCGACAACACGGGCCTGGCCTTCGTGGTCGTCACGCACATGGACCCGGAGCGCGAGAGCCTGCTGCCCCAGCTCTTGCAGAAAAACACCGCTATGCCTGTCAGGCAAGTGCAGGAGCTGACAGCCATCGAGCCCAACTCCGTCTACGTCATCCCACCCGGGCGACGCATCCGCATCACCGACGCTCACCTGGACGCCGAGGAATTTGAAGAGCCGCGCGGCCGGCGCACGCCCGTCGACTATTTCTTCCGCAGCCTGGCCGAGGTACATCGGGAGGCGGTAGCCGTCATCCTCAGCGGCGGCGGCACCGACGGCGCTGTAGGCGTGAAGGCGATTAAAGAGCAGGGTGGATTGCTGTTGGTTCAGGAACCGAGCGAGGCAGAACATGACAGCATGCCGCGTGCGGCGATTGCTACCGGTTTGGTCGACGTGGTGCTACCCGCGGCCCAGTTGGCGGTCCAGTTGGTCGAATACTATCGCAATGGTGCGCGCTTGGCCCGGGAAGAAGAGGCGCTGAGCGATGATGAGCTGAAGGCAGTGTATCGCATCCTCACGCAAGTCCAGGTCCACACCGGTCACGACTTTAGCCAGTACAAGCGCTCCACGCTGCTGCGCCGTATTCAGCGACGGATGCAGTTGAACGGCAACCACACGCTCGACGGCTACCTGAGCAACCTGCGCCACGACGCGGCTGAATCCGGCGTCCTCTTTAACGACCTGCTCATCGGCGTCACCAACTTCTTTCGGGACCACGAAGCATGGGAAGCGTTGGCCGAGCAGGTCATTCCCCACCTCTTTGCGGGGAAAGCGCCCGATGACCCGGTGCGCGTGTGGAGCATCGGCTGCGCAACCGGCGAGGAAGCGTACTCGCTGGCCATCCTGCTGCTGGAGCACGCGTCAACGCTGGAACGCCCGCCGGGCGCCCGCCCCGGCCTGCAGGTCTTCGCCTCGGATCTGGACGACAGAGCCCTGCAGAAAGCGCGGGAAGGCATTTACCCTCAGGCTATCGAAGCCGACGTCTCGCCGGAGCGGCTGGCGCGCTGGTTCGTCAAGGAGGGTTACTACTACCGTGTACGCCAGAAACTGCGGGACGTCGTCCTCTTCTCCAACCACAGCGTGCTGCGCGACCCGCCCTTCTCGCGTCTGGACCTGGTCAGCTGTCGCAACCTGCTCATCTACCTCAATCGCGACCTGCAGGAGAACGTCTTCCAAATCTTCCACTATGCCCTGCGACCCGAGGCCTATCTCTTTCTAGGGAGCGCGGAGTCGGCAGAAATGGTGCACGGCTTGTTCCATACCGTGGAAAAACAGCACCGCCTCTACCAGGCGCGCCCGGCCCGCGGCAAGCATCCCCACGTGCCCAGCCTGCCCCTGAGCGTGCCGCGAGGAGAACTTCCAAATCAGCAGCCGGTGCCTGGCGAACGGCGCCACCCGGCCGGCACGCAGCGTCCCGACGTCACGGAGAGAGTACATCAGACATTCCTGGAAGCGGCCGCCCCGCCCAGCGTGCTGGTCGACGAACAGTACCAGATGGTGCACATTTCCGAGAGCGCTGGCCGCTACCTACTACATCCACGCGGCGCCCCGACCAACGACCTGCTCAAGCTGGTGCGTCCGGAGCTGCAATATGAGCTGCGCAGCGCCCTCTTGCAGGTGTTTGAGGACAAGGAAGCGGTCCTCAGCCGGCCCGTCTCTGTGCGATTTAATGGCGCACCGCGGCGCGTCATCCTGGCCGTACATCCTCACAGCGGAGAATCGGCGGCGCCATTGGCCATGGTCTTCTTCCTTGAGGGCGAGGGCGCTTCCGGCGAAGCGGCCGCCCTTTCGGGGGAAGCAGAGGATGGAAATGGTACAGACGTCGCCGGACGCGACGCGCGCCTTGCCCGCCTGCAAGCGGAGAATCGGCGGTTGCGCGAGCGGCTCCAAAGCACTTCCGAGCAATATGAAAGTTCACACGAGGAGCTAAAGGCGGCCAACGAAGAGCTGCAGAGCATCAACGAGGAGTATCGCTCCACAACCGAGGAGCTGGAAACCAGCAAAGAGGAACTGCAATCCGTCAACGAAGAGCTGCAGACGGTGAACGCCGAGCTAAAGAACAAGCTGCAAGAGGTTTCCCGCGCCCACGGCGACCTGGAGAACCTGATGGCGGCCACCGACATCGCTACCCTCTTCCTCGACCGGAAGCTGCGCATCCAGCGCTACACGGAGAGCACGGCCGAGCTGTTCAACATTATGCCGGGCGACCGTGGCCGGCCCATTGACCATCTGACCAACCGCCTGGCGTACGACGGTCTGGCCGAAGATGCCTCGCGGGTGCTGAAGGAGCTGGCGCCCATCGAACGGGAGGTCCAGGACGCCGATGGTCTCTGGTTTCTGGCGCAGCTGCGTCCCTACCGCACGCTCGACGACCGTATCGACGGCGTGGTGCTGACCTTTGTTGACATCAGCGAGCAGAAGGAGACGGAAACGGCGCTGCGCGCCGAGAAGGAGTTTAGTGAGAAGATCGTTGATACTGTCCGTGAGGGGTTGCTGGTGCTGAAACCGGACCTTACGGTGGAATTTGCCAACGACCGCTTCTACCAGATGTTTGAGGTGAGCGAGCAGGAAACGGTAGGCAGGCATGTCTACACCCTTGGTAAAGGGCAATGGGACATCGCCGAGCTGCGCACGCTGCTGGAAGAGATTCTGCTTCAGGAGAACGCTTTTAACGATTATCGGGTCGAACACGGGTTTGAGCGTGTTGGACACCGTATCGTGCTGCTCAATGCCCGCCGCCTGGATCACGTCGAGCGCATTTTGCTGGCGATTGAGGACGTCACCGAGCGGGAGCAGTACCAGCGGGAATTGCAGGAAAGCGAGGCGCGTTACCGCACCTTGTTCGAATCTATCAACGCGGGTTTCTGCGTCGTCGAGGTGCTCTTCGAAGACGACGAGCCGGTAGACTACCGTTTTCTGGAGACAAACCCGGCCTTTAAGGAGCAGACAGGTCTGCAAGATGCTGTAGGTAAACGGATGCGCGATTTGGAATCGCGCCATGAAGGCGATTGGTTCGAGATCTACGGCCAGATTGCGCGCAGCGGCGAACCACAGCGCTTTACGCAACAGGCAAAGTATCTGGGTGATCGCTGGTACGAAGTCTACGCCTATCGCGTTGGCCGGCCGGAGGAGCGTAAAGTGGCCGTCCTTTTCACCGACATCACTGAACGGAAGCGGGCCGAGGAGGCGCTGCGCGAGTTCAATGAACAGCTCGAGGAGCGTGTTGCAGAGCGCACGGAACTGGTCCGGGAGCTGGCCAGCCAGCTGACCAGGGCCGAGCATGAAGAGCGGGCGCGCATCTCCCAGATCTTGCACGACGACCTGCAGCAACAGCTGTATAGCATGCAGATTCAGCTGACTTTCCTGCGTAACGGGGCTGCGCCCATGGCGGAAGCCGAGAGAATGCTGCAAGACATTGCAGATCTGGAAGAAGCGCTGGAGACGGCCATCGCGACCGCCCGTCAGCTCAGCGTGGAACTCAGCCCGCCTATTCTCGGGGGCGAGGGGTTGGCCGAGACTCTCGGCTGGCTCTCGAATCTGATGCAAGAGAAGTACAAGTTGCAGGTTGCGGTAGAGGCGGAGGGATCTTTCGTGGTGCCCGACCTGGACCGGCGTGTGCTGCTGTTCCAGGCGGTGCGAGAGTTACTTTTTAACGTCGTTAAACACACGGACGTGCCCGCCGCGACGGTGAAGGTGCAGGAAGTGGACGACGCCGAGTTAGGCACCGTGTACCGCATTGACGTGATAGACGATGGGGTGGGCTTTGAGCCAGCAACGGTGTTGGATCCCACGGCCAGGCCCACAGGTCG
The DNA here is from genome assembly GCA_964432035.1 of uncultured Ardenticatenaceae bacterium. Taxonomy (GTDB): domain Bacteria; phylum Chloroflexota; class Anaerolineae; order Promineifilales; family Promineifilaceae; genus JAAYYY01. Next base: position 5,772 of record CAYSMQ010000072.1, on the reverse strand, counting down.
GGGCCTGGTGCACATCCGCGAACGGCTACGTTTCATTGGCGGCCGCCTGGAGGTAACGTCGGTACCAGATGGTGGCACGCGGGTGACCATTACCGCCCCACCGGAGGAGGGCCGGCCGGCAAGGAGGGCAGAGGCAGGCGGGTGACTCCCGGCGGATCTCCGTCTTACCGGTTGAAGATCATGCCGTCATGACCGGCATGCCGCGCCCAAGGTGTGCTCTATGATTGAAGAACGGAAAGTTCTTTATACGTTCACAAAGCGGGGCAGCACGACGGGTCGCGAATGGGTCTCGCGATAGAAGAAATCTTCCAGCGCGCGCCGCAGGTCTTTGGAGCCATTCTTATACTGGCGCTTAATCTCTTTTTGAGCGGCGCCAATCAGCTCTTCAGCCCCGTTCAAATAAACGAAGCCACGGCTGACGATTTGAGGTTCGCCGACCAATTTGCGGCGTTTGTCCACAGGAATAAGGGCCACAATAAAGCCATCCTGTGACAGGCGCTGTCGATCACGCATTACGACCTCGCCAATCTCGCCGATGAGGCGTCCGTCCACGTAAACGTCGTCCAGCGACAGGGCGTCGCCGGTCCAGGCACGCTTACCGTCTGTAATCCACGGTGTGCCGTTTCTCAGGACAAAGACATCGCCCGTGTCCATGCCTGTGTCGCGGGCGATCTGCCCGTGCAGGTGCAGGTGGCGCGCTTCGCCGTGGGCGGGAATCATGTACTTGGGTCGCACCGTCTCAATCATCGTCTTCATCTCGTCGCGACTGCCATGGCCTGAAACGTGCACGGTTGCCATGCGCCCGTAGATGACGTTGGCGCCACGCTCAAAGAGGTTATTGAGCATGCGGCCTACGTCCTCTTCGTTGCCGGGGATGGTGCCGCCAGAAACGATGACGGTATCGCCGGGCGCAATGTGTACCTGTCGATGCGTGCCGTCGGCCATGCGGTTCAGGGCCGAGCGCGGCTCGCCCTGCGACCCGGTCGCCAGAACGATCATCTTTCCCTTGGGAAGGTTGGTGTTGGCGTCAACCAGTAGCTTATCGGAGACCTTCAAGTAGCCCAAATCGCGCGCCAGCTCCACGTTTTGCAGCAGGCTGCGACCGGTGATGGCCACCTTGCGGTTGTGCTTCTGGGCCAGGTCCATGATCTCCTGCAGACGCGCCAAAAGGGAGGAGAAGGTGGCGATGATGATCCGTTGCCCTCGCGCTTCACTGAAGAGGCGGTCGAGCGTTTCGCGCACGACCTGCTCTGTTTCGGTGCGTCCGGGACGATCGGCGTTGGTGCTGTCGGCAACCAGGGCCAATACGCCGTCCTTTGTAAGACGTCGCAACGACTTCAGGTCGGTTGTCCGTCCGCCGGCAGGCGTTTCGTCCAGCTTGTAGTCGCCGGTGTGCACCACGGCGCCGGCGGGCGTGTCGATGACCAGCCCCACGGCGTCGGGAATGGAGTGCGCCACATGGAAGGGGCTGACCCGGAAGGGGCCCAGGTGCAGCGTGTCGTCCGTCTCTAGCAGGCGCAAGTCGGCCTTCTGTAGCAGATTCTTTTCTTCCAGCTGGCGTTTTACAATGCCCAGCGTCAGTTGCGTGCCGTAGACGGGCACGTCCAGCTCCTGCAACAGGTAGGGCAGGGCCATGATATGATCCATATGTCCGTGCGTCAGAACGATGCCGCGCACGATGTCCTGGTTTTCCAATACATAGGTAAAGTCCGGCAACACCAGGTCGATGCCGTACATGTCGTTTTCGGGGAACATGATGCCACAATCGACGATCATCATATTGCGACCGTACTCGTAAACCGTCATGTTTTTCCCGATTTCCCCCATACCACCGAGGGGAAGTATCTGTAAATTCTTAGCCATATTTATTCCTAAATTTTTCTCCTTATACGTTATACGTGGTACCCTTCAAGTCGCGCCTCGAACGTGTGTGCAGCATAAGCTGAAACTTCCAAGACAGCCTGCTGTCTGGACAGCGCTAACGGTTGCCGGGGCTCCAACCAAGCCTCAGCGATTTAGATTTACTGCACGCCGATCAAGGGGGAAACTTCCTGAAGCAATACCAATCGCTGCATTATACGACGCCAGGGGGGCCTCGTCAACCTGACTGGGACCTATGTGGGGTGGAATGGGCAAATTCTGACGCAGGTCTAACTCTTGAATGTGCCCGGCACCTCTCAGGTACGATTGTAAGACTCAAGTGACAAGCCGGACACTCAATGCAAAGCAGGTGCCGGGCACATCTACGTGCGGGACCTCTCAGCAGCCGTCGGCGCAAACCGTCTGCCGGGCCAGGTTGGCGTCGAAGGCCACCAGGCTGCCGCCGCCGATGTTAATTATGAACTGTCCCGGTTGGCCATCGAGAATAAAGGTGCCGTTGGACGCCGGGTCGCGCGTGCCGCCGCCGAAAATCCAGGTCAGCCGCGCCGATTGCGAGTCGATGGCATAGAGCGCGACGTTGGTCCAGGAACCATTTTCGTGTCTGTCAAAGAGATAGGGCTGCCCGCCCGAGAGCAGTAACGTGGGCGCGCCGTCCATGACGTCACCGTAGGCCCGCTCCCAGCGCAGCCCACCGTTGCCGTCCAGGGCCATCAAGCGGCGGTTGCCAGCGTCCATGTGCGCCAGAAGCAAGCCACCGTCGGTCAAAGCCAGCAGGTCGCCCTGCGCCACGAGGCCGTCGGCAAGGTCATAGAACAGGGATGCCTCTTGTGTCGCCGTATGAAGCCTGTGCACGGCGTGACCGTCATAGAGAAAGACGCCGTCAGACGTTTGCACCAGATGACCGCCACGCTCCACGGGCCAGGGCTGCAGCCCCTCTGCGCTCACCTGCCACAGTTCGGCTTCGGCCCCACTGGCGCTGAGCAGGACGCTGTCTTCCAGCGCCAGCCACTCGCCGGGGTGAGCTTCGAACGGCTCGCGCCAGAGCAGGGCGCCCGCCGCGGAGAAGGCGATCATGCGGCGCTGAACCACGAGCACGACGCCACCGGAAGGCAAGGGAACCAGATGGGGCGCGCCGCGCACGCGGTGCAGCTGGAGGTCCCACAAGGGAGTGACGCCAGGGTCGGCCGCGGGCTCGCCAGCGCCCGGATCCGGAAGGCGTACGGCGCTGATTCGTCCGCTGCGATGGGCCATGTAGAGGATGGAGTCCACGGCGTCAAAAGCGTGCGCGCCAATGGGCGGGATGATTTCGTCGTCTGGGCCCAATTCTGTTTCGCCGAATGTGTAGCGCCACGTAACCCCGCCGCCCGCCGCGTCCAGGCCCAGCAGGTCGACGTTGGCAATGGTTAGCAGTGTGGCGGCGCCGTCCCACAACCCCGCGCCCTGGATGCCGGGCTCACTGTAGGGGCGTAACCAGAGTACGCCGGGCGACGTGCCTATGCGCCGGTTCCAGATCGTTTGTGAAGGACTTACCCAGCCCGAGCGGGTGGGATCGTGCGACCAGTAGCCAGGACCCGGATCCATGGGCGTGTGGTTGCGAATCTCGAAGTGCAGGTGTGGCGAAGAGCGCGGGCGTCCAATTTCGCCGACTTTGTCACCGCGCCGCACGCATTGCCCGTAGAGCAACTCCACGCTGGGCGGGTCCAGGTGCCCGTAAAAAGAGTAGAATTCGTGTCCGCCGGGATAGACGTGGCGCAGGATGACGGTTCCCTGGTCGATGCCCCACCCGTAGGGATGGGCAAAGGTGACCTGCCCGTGTCCGATGCTATAGACGGGCTCGCCAAAGGTTCCCCGGCGCCCGCCCGGCCCCCACCAATCTTCGCCTGTATGGTAGCCATCGTAACGGTTACGAAAGACGCCGAAATCCTGCCCGCCGCGGGAAACGTTCAGGGCGTCGGGCGGGTCCAGCGGGAAATCGAGCGTGTCGACGACACCGCAGGGAGCGCCCGCCTGTGGCGAGGGGTCGCGGGCTGCTACGGTCAATGGATTGCCGTTGACGACGACGGGTTGCGCCGTTGCCGTTGGTGTGGGCGTGATGGTCGGCGTTGCCGTGGGCCGTGGTGTGTTTGTGGGCGATGGCGTCAACGTTTGTGTGGGGGTGAGCGATGGTTGCGCCGCCAGCGGGGTTCCGGGCTGCACGGTGGCGTCGGACGTGACAGGCGGTGTGGTTGGCTGCTCCTCTTCATCACGGCACCCGGCAACGAATGCCAGGGCAACAAGCAGCAGTACGACGCCCGTCTTTATGCGGCGAGAACGCATATCCAGAATTGGTTGCACGTCAGGCACCCTCAGCACCCTCTGTGCCCTCAATGGCCAATGTCTCTACGTCTAGCACGGCGCCATTATAACCGATCATCGCCGGTATTAGCATCTGGGCGAACCGGCGGCGGAGGCCGGGGCGCGGCGGGAACCGACGGGCCCATCGCGCCCTAGTTCATAGGCCCGTGCTACACCAAGACAAACGCAAACGCGCCGCCCGGTTCCGGCGGCGCGTTTGCCGTCTTATTCAATTGTTCTTGTGTTCCGGGACACTAACGCGTATTTCCGGCGACGAACCAGGTCCAATCGGGCCGCGTGACGCCCTGGCGTTGGAACTGTTGCAGCAGATTGAGCCGCGTTGACGAGTTCTGCAAGTTGTTAATCATCTTCTGGAGCATCGCGTATTCTACCTGAACCTGTTGCTGGGACTTATTGCGGGACATTTCTGAGCCTCCTTAATCGGCTGAATCTCATTTGTTGACTGACTTGCTTACATCATATGAGTCAGGCGTCCCACGAGCGTTCCCCATGGCGTCCCGTTATTGTCCCCAAGCGACAAATGTCCGTTTGAGCGCAAGAAATCGGATGTTTTTAAGACAACCGATTTCTCCTGTTTTCCGCTTGCTTTTTTGGTTTTTACGTTCAAAATGGATACCTTGAGTGACCGTCAGAGAGGAAAGGGCCTCGTCAGACAACGCCAGGAGGGAAATTGTGCCAACGGCTCGATGGGATGACGCATATCTAGACGCCATGCGACAGGTCGGCGACCCACCCGCAGACGCGGTGATCGCCGACCTGTCGCAGCGCCACGGCATTGAGCAGGTCAACGCCGTGATGCGCAGTCTGGTGCGAAACGACGATCTGGTTCCGGACGAGCTGCCCGCCTCTGTGCGCGCCTATCTGGCCGAAACGGAAACATTGCCCGAGTGGGCCGACGTGGACAGCATCCTGCGGGGAGAGGTCTTTTTTGACGACAACTGGCCCGTGATCGTGACGCTGCTTTTCTGCGCCTCGCTGCCCAGCGCCTACGCCGCGCACAAAGGCGCGCAGGTTCTTTACCTGACCCAACGCATGACGGACCACGTGCATCGTCGCATCTTCGAGACGGCGCAGTTTATTCTGGACGTCATGGCGCCAGGCGGTTTGTCGGCGTCCGGGCGCGGCATCCGCTCGGCCCAGAAGGTGCGCCTCATGCACAGCGCCATCCGCCACTTTATCCAATACGACGACAGGTGGCAGGCGCAGTGGGACGACACCTGGGGCGTGCCCATTAACCAGGAAGATCTGGCGGGCACGTTGATGACCTTCTCGCTGCAGATTCTGATAGGGATGGAGCGCTTTCGCATTCCCATGACGCGCGCCGACCGCGAAGACTATCTGCACGCCTGGAAGGTGGTGGGTCACATTATGGGCATCGACGCGGGCCTGATGCCGGCGGATATCGTCGAAGCTAACGAATTGGCGCAGACCATTTTCGAGCGGCAGAAGGGCCCCAGCCAGGCAGGCTCGGAGCTGACCAGGGCGCTGCTGGGCTTTATGGACGACCAGCTGCCGGGCCGCTTGCTGGACGGCTTT
>CAYSMQ010000071.1:0-15720 GCA_964432035.1 uncultured Ardenticatenaceae bacterium | reverse complement strand
ATCCGGGGACGCGACAATCTGCGACCAGTTTTTTTGCTCCTCCATCCCAGTGATTCTCAGAACCAACGAACTTGATATTAGCACAAACGTTCTGAGATGTCAAGGTCGAATTTGCAAAAACGAACGACCGTTCAAATCTTTGCGTAAAGAGCTGTTTTTTGAGTTTTGTGCCGCCGTTGGCGTTGATTGTTACGCTGTTTGGGGCCGGATGAGACGCACCAAGCGCGGCAGTTCCCGCCCGCCGAGGAGAAGGTTCAGCATAATGTAGGTGCCCACGCCGGCGATGGCGCCCAGGGTTAGGAAGAGCAAGGAGGACATATCGTCGGGCGATAAAAAGCTTCCGGACAGCCGGAGGAGCGACCGTATGAAGCCGTCGGCGGCGCCAGCCGCGATGGTGTCACGCAAAAATACAATAACGAGCGACATGCCGGCCGTGGCAGCCAGGGCGCGCAGGAGACTGGTCAGTAAGTCGCGTTCTCCAAGGCTACCGAGCGCGCGTCGGTTGAGGATGAAAAGCAAGGTAGACTGCACCGTGAAACCAACGGTGGTGGCCAGCGCCAGACCGCCCACACCAAGATCGTCAACAAAAAGGTAGAGGAGCGAAACCGTGACGACGAGCCACACCAGCGACGCGTACATGGGCGTGATCGTATTGTGCTGCGCGTAAAAGAGGCGAGCCACTATTTCTAACGTTGCTTCGCTGACAACGCGCACGCTGAAGAAGATGAGAACGCTATACACCAGCTGTGTTGACGCTGCATCGAAAGCGCCTCGCTCCAGCACCAGAGCAATGGCAGGGCGGCCCAGGAGGACGAGACCGGCGCCGGCCGGTATGGTGAGCATCCAGATGATTTTCAGAGCGTCCATGGCCATCTTTTTCAGGCGAGCGATGTCGCCGGCGTTAAAGAGTTCGGCCAGCGTAGGAAAGACGACGATGCCGATGGCTGTACCAAAGAGGGTCTCCGGCAATTGCTGGAGGTAGTAGGCATAAAAATAGCCGGATGTACTTCCCGCCGGTAGTCCCGAAGATAGCCGAATGATAAAAAGATCGGCCAGCTGGATCGTTCCCAGGGTCACCATGCGCGGACCCATGAGCCTGGCGATTTCCCGTACGCCTGCCAAGCGGATGCCCAGGGTGGGCCGGTATCTGAAGCGATAGCGGATGAGGGCGGGGACCTGAATTAGGATATGCAGCAGGCCGCCGACGACGGTGCCCCAGGCCAGACCGTGGATGGCGCCACCCATAGCGGGCACAAAAATAAACAGACCGACGAAGTAGCCCAACTGTAAGGCGATGGGCGCCAGGGCGGGCAGCGCGAAATGCTGGTGGGCGTTTAGAATGCTGCTGAGGACGCCGCTTATGCCGAAAAGCGTCGTCTGTAGCAGAATGATGCGCATGAGTTCGGCGGTGAGCGTTTGACTCTCGACCGCGAACTCTGGTACGAGAAGGACGCGAGTTAGCCAGGGAGCAAACAGCGCGCCAAGGGCCGAAATAGTGCCCAGGATGAGCAGGACCAGCGTCAGGGTTGCGTTGGCCACGCGAGCGGCCCGTTTGGCCCGTTCGCTAGTTAGCCGCGCCGAGTATACGGGTATGAAGGCCGCCGCCAGCGCGCCGCCGGAGATTAGGGTGACAAATACTTCTGGAAGTTGGTTTGCGGCAGTGAAGGCATCGTATTCGATGCCCGTCCCAAAGGCGCGTCCGATGAGGAGTGTGCGCGCCAGGCCGATGACCTTATCAAGTCCGAAAAAGAGAATGACAAGGGTGCTGGATTGGAGCAGGTGGCGGGCTCGAACCATGGGGCTGGATTGTAGCCCGCCAGCCGAGAGAGGCAAACGAGGATGGCGAGAAGCCTAGGGCAACCGTTATCAGTGTGCAGTCGCTGTACGGGTAGCCGCTGCCTCGTAGCCGCGGCGCAGCACGGCGATGTTCCCCTCTACTAGATGAGCCTTCGATGCCGGAAGGTGATTGTGTAAAGCATCTTCGATGGCCTCCAGCGACAAGAAGGAGCGACGAGCCAGCATTGCGCCGACCATGGCCATGTTCAGCATTTTGATGCTGCCGCCCTCGGTTTCCTCGGCGAGGCTGTTGGCAGGGACGTGAACTACTTCCAGGTCCTTGCGCTCACTCGTGGCGTCAACGATGGCGCTATTGACGACCAACAAGCCATTCTCTCTAACTAAGGGCTCATACTTGTCAAAAGAGGGCTGGTTAAAGACGAGGGCCACATCCGGATTGGTGACGATAGGCGAGCCGATCGGTTCGTCGGCAATGATTACAGTGCAATTGGCCGTGCCGCCCCGCATCTCTGGCCCATACGATGGAATCCAGGTCACGTTTCTCTTATCATCCATGCCCGCATAGGCCAATATCTGGCCTGTAAACAGGACGCCTTGTCCACCGAATCCCGCAACAACGATTGAAATTTCCATACTAAATCCTTGCTTCAAGGCAACTGCCCGCTTTTTTATGCTATCGCAAATTGCTTTGCTTTATTGGTTTTCAGATCATGTAGCGCCGCGTGCAGAACAGATCCCAATCGCTGAATGCCGATTTCGATCATATCTTCGCTGGCGTTTGAAAAGTTGAGCCGGAACGTATTATGGGCGTCTGCATGGGGATAGAAGGCCACGCCCGGCACGAATGCCACGCGCTCTGCAACAGCTGTTTCCAGGAGCTTTGTCGCATCCAGTTGCTCCGGCAGCGTCACCCACAGGAAAAGCCCACCCTCCGGATGTGTCCAATGGACTTGCGCTGGAAGATGCATATTCATCATTTCCAGCATCAGATCTCGGCGTCGCCGGTAAACTTCGCGGATTCTTCGCACATGTTCGTCCAGAAAGCCTTCGCGCGCGACTTCATAGGCCACCATCTGGACGAAGGAACTGGTGTGCAGATCCATGCCTTGTTTGGCCATGACGCAGCGCTGAATCACTTCCTCGGGCGCCACGATCCAACCGAGGCGCAACCCGGGCGCCAACGTCTTGGAAAAGGTGCTAAGGTAGATGACATTCCCGATCTGGAAGTAGCCGTCGGGTTTCTCGCCGATCGCCGCGCTGTTCATGCGGTTGGCATCTAGAACCAGCAACGGAGGAAGATGATCACCTTCGAAGCGCAATTGTCCATAGGGATCGTCCTCAATGATCGGTATGCCGTACTGGTCGGCAATCTCCACCAATCTGCGCCGCCTAGCCAAAGACAACGTGACGCCGCCCGGATTCTGGAAATTGGGAAGCACGTACATGAATTTTGGACCGGCGCAAAGCGCTTTCTCTAGTTGTTCGTCAACGGCCATCCCGTCGGCGTCGATGGGCGCGGTAACAAACTCAGCCTGGTAAGCGCGCCACGCTTGCAGCGCGCCCATATACGTCGGTCGTTCGGTTAAAATGAGGTCGCCGGGGTTGATCATGATCTTACCGATCAGATCGAGCGCCTGTTGCGAGCCGCTTGTAATGAGTACGTTTTCGGGATGGGCCGGAATGCCATAGCGGCGCATGTGGCGAACGATGAGTTCGCGAAGCCGAAGATAGCCTTCCGTGGTGCTGTACTGCAATGCCCGCGACCCGTGCGTGGCGAGCACGCGGTTGGTCGCTTCGGCAAAGGCGTCGACGGGAAAGAGTTCGGGCGCCGGAAGTCCGCCGGCGAAGGAGATGACATCTGGTTGCTCAGTTAGTTTTAGCAGTTCACGAATGACCGAACTGCCCATCCATTGCATGCGTTGGGCGTAACGTTGGTTCCAGGGCGTGGCCATAACTAGCTCCTTTGCGGTTATCTTCTACGACGCCTGGGCTCGAGCTCGGGCGCCACATGAAAGTCACCCAACGGATAGACCGGAATCATTTCATCGCGGATCCAATCCAGCGCCTCTTCGGGCGTCATTCCCCAATTGGTGGGACAGGATGACAGCAGCTCGACGATGCTAAAGCCCAAATCCTGCATCTGCGCCTCAAAGGCGGTTCTGATGGCTTTTTTGGCCTGGATGACGTGGCGGCGGTCGTGAAGGCTGCGGCGCACGCTATAGGCGGTTCCCGGCAGGGTTGCCAAAAGCTCGGCCATCTTTAGCGGCTGTCCTGTTGTTTGTGGATCGCGGCCGGTGGGTGACGACGTCGTTTTCTGTCCCGACAGCGTCGTGGGCGCCATCTGCCCGCCGGTCATGCCGTAAATGGCATTATTGATAAAAATGACTGTGATCTTTTCCCCGCGCGCCGCGGCGTGGACGATCTCGCCCGCGCCAATAGAGGCCAGATCACCGTCACCCTGATAGGTGAATACGATCTTTCCGGGGTTGACGCGCTTGACGCCCGTGGCCATGGCCGGCGCCCGGCCGTGGGGCGCTTCGCAGGCGTCAAGGTTGAAGTAGTTGTAGGCAAACACGGAACAGCCTACGGACGCGACCAGAATTGTGCGTTGGCGGATGTCCAGTTCGTCGATAACCTCCGCCGCCAGGCGGTGGGCGATGCCGTGCGTGCAGCCCGGACAGTAGTGCGTGTGATCCTCTGAGAGAGCTTTCGGCCGCTCGTAAACGAGTTCTTCTCGCTCAGGGTCAATTATTTGTGCCGTGACCATCGTTCGCCATGCTCCTCTGGGTAAGTGTGAGACCATCAACAGGTTGTGGTAACAGTATTGATTTGGCTCTTCGTTCGACTTCTTCCGGCATCGGTATGGCGCCGCCGGTGCGTCCGAGAAAGTGTAAGGGGAAGCCGGCGCCAACTGCCGCGCGCACGTCGTGTAGCATCTGGCCCGCGTTCATTTCTACGACGAGAAACGATTGCGCCTGCTGAGCCAATTCGCGCAACCGGTTTTCGGGGAAGGGCCACAGTGAGATAGGACGCATGAGGCCCACCGACAGCCCTTCATTTCTCATTTTCTTCATTGCGCTTTGCGCCACGCGCGCTGCGGTGCCAAAGGCGACGATAACCAGCTCGCTATCGTCAGCATTTTGTTCCTCGAAGCGAATCTCATTGGCCGATATCTCGCCCAGCTTGTCTTGCAGGCGGTCGTTCAGCTTTTCGAGATCCGCAGCGCCCAGGTACAGAGAAGTGACGACACGTTTGGGTCGCCCGTTTGCGCCGGTTAGGGCCCAATCTGGGCGGTCTGGGTGCAGTTCGCGCATTGGCGGAAGCTCTGCCGGTTCCATCATCTGGCCAATGGCGCCGTCGGCGACCACAATGACTAGCGTGCGATAGCGGTCGGCCAGATCGAAAGCCAAGACGGTGAGATCGATGGCTTCCTGAACCGTGGATGGCGCCAGGACGATGGGGTGGAAGTCGCCATGTCCCGCGGTCTTCGTCACCTGGTTGTAATCACTTTGACTAGGTTGAATGTTGCCCAGACCTGGGCCGCCGCGCATCACGTCGATGAGCACCGCAGGCACCTGCGACGCCGCGATGTAGCTGAGTCCTTCTTGCATCAAGCTAACGCCTGGACTACTTGATGAGGTCATTACCCTAACGCCGGAAGCCGCCGCGCCATATACCATGTTGATGGCTGCAACCTCACTTTCTGCCTGTAGAAAGGTGCGCCCCAGTGCCGGCATACGCTCCGACATGTGCTCCAATAATTCGGTCTGGGGCGTAATGGGATACCCGAAATAGGCCTGGCAGCCGGCGCGTATGGCGGCTTCTGCCAGGGCCACGTTGCCTTTAAGTAGCTTTTTGGACATGTCCTGATCGCTCGCTTTTGACAGGGAGGTCCCGGTAGACGGTTATGCACCCATCAGGGCACATGACGGCGCACAAGGCACAACCTGTACAATCATGTTCTGGATCGAGGAGGATAACGGGGCGGTAGCCCCGGCTATTGAGATCGTCGGCCAGGTGAAGAACGTCGGCGGGACACGCTTCACGACAGAGTTCACACCCTTTGCAGCGCTCCACGTCGATGACGACTCTTCCTTTTGCCATGATAGATTCCCTCCGTTGTAATGTTTGCCGTTACTGTCTGGAGGCCAGCGCCGGTTCTTTGCTGTCAGAATCCACCGGATGCTTTGTCCAGCTCGGTCGCAGATAAATGAACCAATAGACCAGACCGACCATGAAACCGCCGCCAATGATGTTGCCAATGGTCACGGGCAACAGGTTGGCAGTGAAGAAGTTACCCCAGGTCAAATTGGCAAATTCGGCCGGCGCCGCTCCCGCCGCCGTCCAAAAGGCATCTGGTGCGAAATCCTTAATGAACAGTCCAATCGGAATAAAGTACATGTTTGCTACACTGTGCTCAAACCCGGCAGCGACAAATGCCGTAATAGGAAAGATGATGGCCAATATCTTGTCGGTCGCGCTGCGAGCGCCGATCGCCAGCCAAACCGCCAGGCAGACAAGCGCGTTACAGAGGATGCCCAGGACCAGCGCCTGCGTAAAGCCATAAGTTAGCTTGCCGCTGGCGATGTTCAGGGCATTAATCCCGATGGCGCCGCCGGCAAACGCGAACTGTTGGCTCAATAGCATGATGATCGCGGTGAGGACCGAACCGACAAAATTGCCCAGATATACGATGATCCAGTTTCGCAGCAAGCGTGAGGTGGACACTTTGCCGCTGGCCCAGGCCATCATAATTAGATTGTTACCTGTGAAAAGCTCGGCGCCGGCGCCCACGACCAGGATCAGGCCCAGACAGAAAACGAGGCCGCCAAGCAATTTGGTTATGCCGAAGGGCACGGCGCCGCCGGCGCCGGTCGTGACCGTCGTGGCAAAAATGGCGCCCAGTGCAATGAAGGCGCCGGCCAAAATAGCCAGCGCGAACATGCGTAACGGTCCCAAGTCGACTTTCGCCGCGCCGATGTTCTCCATCTTCGCGGCCATTTCTTTAGGAACAAGGGCATCTACCGAGAAGCCCGGGTGCGTATTGTTTTCCATTTGTGCGTGACTCCTAATGCTCCATTGTTGTGACCAGTAATCAGGCGGCCGAGTAATCGGCCGCACGCTGTCCGTTTGCCGCTTCTATGCGCACGGCGCAGACTTTGTATTCGGGAATCTTTGCCGTGGGATCCACGGCGCCAATTGTTAGTAGATTTGCTGCGGCCTCTGCGTAGTGGAACGTCATGAACACGGTGCCAGGCGGAGAACGCCGCGAAACTTTGGCTGCGGCAACGACCTGACCACGGCGTGAAGAGACGCGAACCATCGCGCCGTCCTTGACGTTAAACTGTCGTGCATCTTTGGGGTTTATTTCGACTTCTGCTTCTGGTGCCATGGCCTCTAGTCCCGGTGACCGTCTGGACATGGTGCCGCCGTGCCAATGGAACAGAATGCGCCCAGTACTGAGGACCAGCGGATATTCGGGGCACGCTTCCTCAACCGGAGGCCGGTAGTCGGCGACGGCGAACTGGCCCCGACCGCGCGTAAACTGCTCGGCGTGTAGGTAGGGTGTACCGGGATGGTCGGGGGTAGGGCAAGGCCATTGCAGCCCTCCTTGCTCCAGGCGCGCGTGCGACATGCCGGCGTACTGCGGCGTCAGCTGTGCCATCTCGGCAAAGATTTCGTCCGGGCTTTCATAGTGCCAGGACGCGCCCAGCCGGTTGGCCAGTTCCATGGTGATTTCCCAATCGTTGCGTTCCTGGCCCTCTGGTTCGAGCAGCGGGCGCACCAGTTGGACCCGGCGTTCCGTGTTTGTAAATGTGCCTGCCTTTTCGGCAAAGCTAACGGCGGGCAGAATAGCATCGGCCATTTCTGCCGTTTCATTTTTGAAGATGTCTTGCACGACGAGCAACTCGACCGCTTCAAGCGCTTCGGCGACGTGGTTCAGATCAGGATCGGAAAGCATGGGGTTCTCGCCGACGACGAACAGGGCCTTAATCTTGCCTTCCAGGACGCCGTTCATCATTTCGGTTACTGTCAGTCCCGGATGGGGATTTAGCTGCTCGTAGGGCACGCTCCAGCCGCCGGCAAATTTACGGCGGGCATCTTCTGAAGTGACCGGCTGATAACCGGGAAAGACATTTGGCAGACCGCCCATGTCGCAAGCACCCTGTACGTTGTTCTGACCACGCAGGGGGTTAAGTCCGGTGCCAGGGCGCCCCACGTTGCCGGTAAGTAAGGCTAAGTTAGAGAGTACCTTGACGTTATCTGTACCGTGGGTATGTTGCGTGATGCCCATGGCCCAGAAAATCGCCGCGTTTCGCGCCTCACCGTAGCGTTTGGCAGCGGCGACGATTTGCTCTGCGGGCACACCGCTTATCTGTTCAGCGCGCTGCGGCGTCCATTCTTCCATGGCACAGGCGTAGGCGTCGAAGCCGTCGGTCCGCGCTTCAATAAACGCGCGTTTGTGCAAGCCTTCGGCAATAATGACGTGGGCCATGGCGTTAAAAAGGGCAACGTCGCTGCCCGGCTTCTGCGCCAGATGTAGGCTGGCAAAATCGGCCAGTTCTATGTTACGCGGATCTACCAGGATCAGATTGGCGCCGCGCTTGCGTACTGCCCGTTTCATCTGCAGACTGATGACCGGGTGCGATTCCGTCGTGTTGGAACCGGTCACCAATAGTACGTCAGCCTCAACGATGTCGTGTATGCTATTTGTCATGGCCCCTGAGCCAAGCGTTGCAGCCAGACCGGCTACACTGCTGCTGTGTCAGAGCCGGGCGCAGTGGTCGACGTTATTTGTGCCGATAACCGCCCGCGCCAATTTCTGGATCAGATAGTTTTCTTCGTTGGTGCACTTTGCCGATGTTAAAATAGCAATGCTGTCCGGTCCGTATCGTTTGCGAATTGCCGCCAGGCGCGCCGCAACCGAATCGAGTACAGTCGGCCAACTAGCGCAGCTGAATGGTTCGTCTCGGTTGCTGCGCATGAGGGGTTCGCAGAGGCGGTCGGGAGCGTGAACAAAATCGAATCCAAAACGACCTTTGACACAAAGCGCGCCCATGTTGACGTCGTTATCAAAGCGACCGTCGCTACGGTAAATGAGACCGTCTTTGACGTGCAGATCTATCTGGCATCCGACGCCACAGTAGGGGCACGTGGTGTGAACAATGCGATCTGGCGTAAGCATCTATAGTCGGTCCTTCGCCCTTACGGCTTGTTTTGGCGCAACTGAGTTGGAAGACTCTTTGCACTTTGCTCATAGCATAGGCCGGGGCCGACAATTGGCTAAGTGACAGACTTCACAAACCTGTTCGATAAACGTCATGGATTAGGGGATGGGGAAGTGAAAAGGGTAGGTTAGCGACGCTGGGGCCGGATTCGCGGCCAAATATAGAGGACAAAGAGCAAGGCAGCGAGACCTTCCAGGAGCCGGCCCGCGAAGCCAATGACGGCAGGCAGCGACATGATTGGGGTAAGGGCGACGAGCAGGACGCCGGCGTTGAGGAAGGCGATGGAAAGCCGCGCCAGTTCCAGGCGGCCGAAGTTGCCGCCCCGGAAGCGGGGAATTATCCAGTGCGCCACGGCTAACGCCAGTTGGGCGGTCCAACCGATGAGTAGAAATTCGGCGTGAGCAGGCAACCACAGCCACAGGGTTGGCGCAAAGGGTAAACCCTTGTTGGCAAGCATGAGCGACCCAATGGTCAGGCCGGCTGCCAAGTGTAATAGCGCCAGGCGAATTGTCCACGCGCTTAGTGAGGGCACGTCAGCGACCTTTTACGCGTGCCCAGGTGTTTGCTACAAAGGCGAGGGCTGCAACCAGTTGCAAGGTCAGAGACAGTCCCGTGGCCCATGGTAGCGCGTGAAAGTGAAACACGTTCAGGGCATTGGTCAATTCGCTAATGCCTCGAATGAGCAGACCTGCGTTTAGGCATATGTAGGCCACCCAGCCCAGCCGCGGATTTCCACGCGGGTTATCGCGGGAGGCGATGGGAAACATCCAGTATGCGATGCCAAAGATGAGCTGTGTGATCCAGCCAAGCATGAGGAGCTGAAAGTAAAGGGGCATGAGCCCGGCAAGCGGGTAGGGCAACTGCACGACGGGATCGGCAGCGGCAATGACGCCCGTGACGAGCGATAAGACAAGGTAGAGGAGTCCGGTTTTGATGAACCAACGCGTTAGTGGTGGCATACCTCGGTCCGCAGAAGCTGCTGATAATTCATGACAAGTATACTCTCTCGTTAGCCTTCCCTAGACACGATGCGCGGCCAAAGATGCCAGGCAAAGGCAATAGCCGCGCCGCATTCCAGTAGACGTCCGGCGAGAGTGAAGCCGCCGGAAAGGCCCAGGAACGTGGAAACGGCGACGAGCCACACGCCGGCATTGAGTAACACGAGGGCAGTCCAGGCGCCCGTCACGTTTCCGCGTATGGGCTTTTCCCAGAAGCGAGGCGTGATCCAAAAAGAAACCCCCAGGGCAAGCTGGATAAGCCAGCCAACGAGCAAGATTTCAATGTGAGCCGGACGCAGGCGCCACAGCCAACCGGCGAATGGGATGCCCTTGTTCGCCAGCATCAAGGCCCCAATGGTAAAGCCAATGACGAGGTTGCTAAAGGCCATTCGCACGAAGTAGGTGCTCAACGGGGGCATCGTCGCGATACTCCTTTAGCGGCGTCTTCGCTCTCGCGTATAGGCGCGAGGCCAGACGATGGCGATGAGCCCGATGCCGGCTAACCACTGTAACACCGCGGAAGCGACTAGCATCCAGCCCCACGCGCCGCCGGGTTGCAACACAGCAGGAGGTTCGGCGATGACGCGCAGCAATAGGCCGACATTGAGCAGGCCCCAGACGATCCAGCCGACGCGTTCCCAATAAGGAAACTCCGTTTTTGGTTTGGGAAAGAGCCAGAAAATGACGCCGAAGATGAGTTGTGTGACCCAGCCCACAAGAAAAAGGTGCAGGTACACCGGGCCAATGACGCCAAAAACGGCCGGCAAGTCCAGCACTGACCGCAAGGTGATCAGGAGGCCCGCGAGTAGTGATGCGATTAGATAGAGGAATGAACTACGGATGTACCAACGCGTGATAAGTGGCATAGATCAGTTTACACTGAAGTGTGCAGAGAACCACTTGGATAATAACGGTTAACTTGTGGAGTTATTCTAGAATAGCAGAAAGGATAGGATCAGCCAGACACCCGCCGCCAGTTCCACGCCAACTTCCATGAAGCCAAACCGCGTTATATTTTCCACGGGTCGGCGTTTGGCTGCCAGCCAGCAGGCGCGCCCCAAGAAGAAGGCAAAGGGAAGTAGGGCCGGCAACGGCGCCGACGTGAACGCCAGAGCCAGCGCCACAAGTAAGAGGCCCACCGCATGGCTCAGCAGGACGGGGAACCGTGACTCGGGCCGGCCGTGCCGATCGGCAATGCGTAGCCGGACGTAAAAGACGCCCAAAACATTCTGTATGGCCATTAAGAACCAGAGGAGCCAGGCGACGGTATCGAGCCGACCGGAGCCCGCCGCGTAGGCTGCCGGCGCCATGACCGCCAGGCCGGCAGCGCCGGCGATTTCCATCCACATGCTGCGCACCCGTGCGCGATTGATGCGCGCCACGGCAACATAGACCATTAACAAGGCCGAGACGGGCGGCAATAGCCAGACCAACGCAAGGCGATGCATCATCAGGAGCGCTATGAAGCTAAATACCGCCAGACCTAGAAAGAGGGCGGACCAGGCCAGGGTCACCGGTTCGTCGCTGCGACGCCCACGCCCCTGCTTGATGCGTAACCAGGCAGTTGCCGGTTGCCGAGTAAGAAAGACACTGAGCCCGCCAACGAGGACCAGCAACGAGGCAACCGACCATTGTGGCGCCACGGCGACGCCTACGAGATAGGGCACGAGCAGCCAGCTCCAGGAACCATGCTCGGCGGGCAATAGATAGGCTTTACGGAACCAGCGTCGCGCCGGTCTACTGCCTTCTGCTGTGATTTCTCTCTTGTGTTGCGTATGAATTGTCATGGATCTGACTATGAACTCGTTGGCGTCGCCGTCGTTTTCACACCGGCGACCGCTCTCTTTTTTTGTGATAGCAGTGACTGTAGGAACACCAGGACGGCTGCCAACACCGGCCCTAACGCTACCCACGCCGCCGCTTCAAGCGCCCAGCGCCCGCTCAACGAAGCGGGCCATAGCCGCGTCAACGGCAGCAGGCTCACCAGCAAAATAATAATGGTTAAAAGGAAAAGACGCCAAAAAGCAACCACTTGTGGTCCCCATTGGCGGCGTGCAGCGGCGATTAGACCAACGGTGATGCCGCCCAGCAGTAACCAGTGCAGGTAAGAAATGCGCAGGCCCATGCTGATTGTCCATTGGGCGCCGGCGGGGGTGCTCATCGCAAGGAATGCCAGGGCTTTTAGCGCCAGGAAGAAGATAGCAGTACCCCATAGCCAGCGCCGCGACACATCAGGCGTCGTGCGCAGGACCCTCAGGAGTGCGTAGAGCAGAGCAAACAAGCCGAATGCAGCGATGACTGCGCTCAGACCAACCAGGGCGCGTACGGTAGGCGGCAAGGCGGCGGAGGAGACGCTCAGCAAGAATGTGAGTGGCAGCCCGGCGACGAGCAGATTCTCCCCGGTGCGCGCCGCCCTGCGCGTGGCGGTGTCGGGCAGGGCGAAGCAGGCGAGCCCCAAAATGGCCAACAGGAACCAGCCATCGGCAAAAAGATCTAAGAACAAGTGCGTTAGCGCCGAGGCGATTAGTGGAGATTCTATACCGGCTGCCGCGGAAAAGGCCAGGCCCCAGGCGCCCAGCGAGGAAAGAAAGAGGAAGGCCAGCGCGGCATCCCATAGCCTGATTGGCAGATATCGCGCCACACCTCGCGTGAAACGCCAGTAGTAGATGATGAAACCATACCACAGCACAATGTTGAGGCCGGCTGCCATGGTGGCTAGCGGCATTTGTATGGCGCCAACGGGCGCCGGTCGGTATCCAAAAAGCAGAAAGGCAGGATATGCTAACAGCGCGGCGGCGAACGTCGCAGCCAACAACGGGTGGGCCCGCGAGCCCGGCGCGCGTCCGGTCATTTGCGACAGCGCGGCGAGAATGAGGGCCATGAGCGCGGGCGTGGCCCAACCGAAATACATGAGGTGCGAATGAGCATGTCGTACGTTGTGCAGCGCAAGGCCATAAGGGGCGCCGTATAGCATGGAAAAACGCAGCAGTGCCCCGGTGCTGGCAGCTATGATGAAGCATACAAGCGCGACGTCCCATGCCCAATCCAGCGTGTGCGTAGGACGCGCTACTGGTGAGAGTCGCTTCTTTATTTGGAACATGCACCCATTCTAACCTCTCTAAAGGGGGCAACGTTGCGCAAGCGCAAATAACATGTTACTGAGAATCTGATATTCGTGAGTACAATCGATAGCTATGTAGTCACGGTCTGAAAATCATCTAAAGGAGATGTTTACATGCAACCCAAACGTTTTGTAATTCTTCTGATCGCGCTGGTGCTCGTGTTGGGTGCCTGCGGTGGTAATGGAAATGGCGGTGAGGGGAATGGCGGCGATGGCGCAACTGAGCCGCCGGCAGAGCCGGTAGGTGATGCGCAGCAGGGTGAAGAATTGTATAATATGACGACGATCGCCGATACGGGGGCGCCTGGCTGTATCACCTGTCACTCCACCGAGCCCACAGACGATCCGCTCCAACCGTCTCCCGTAGGCCCTTCACACGCCGGGCTGGCTAATCGCGCCGGTGACTATGTCGAGGGAATGTCGGCCGAGGAGTATATTCGAGAGTCGATCGTGGAGCCGAATGCGCATATTGTCGAAGGGTATAGTGAAGGCTTGATGTATCAGAACTACGAAGAGGATCTTAGCGATCAGCAGATTGACGATCTTGTTGCCTACCTGCTGACATTAGAATAGGGAGAGCCATGAACGCAAGCGTTACAGCGAACATTGAAGACGGACAAAGCAAAGCGCCGACACTTGACGCAAGTGTCACCCTCAAAGAAGGGATGTCTTTTGACGGCACCGCAGACAGCGGTTTCTCCGTCAACCTTAGCGCCGGCGAAGTGGTCGGCGGTGCTGACGACGGCTTACGTCCAATGGAGCTTATGCTCATCAGCCTCGCCGGCTGCACTGCTATGGACGTGATTTCGATTTTGCGCAAGAAACGCCAGGACGTCAGTCATTTCTCGGTCGACGTGCAGGCTGAACGGGCAACCGAGCATCCCAAAGTGTTCACCAACGTTCTGTTGACGTATAACGTCAGCGGGAAAGCGGTGGACGAGGCGGCGGTTGCACGTTCCATTGAGCTGTCGCTGACAAAGTACTGCCCGGCACACGCCATGCTGAGCCAGGCCGTACCAATACGGCACCAGTACAATATTAGCGACGCTTAGTGACCAGGAGTGCGCTAGTCGCCGCTGGCGCGCACCAGAAGCAACGGACGGTCGACGCGCTGAAGAACGCCGGCGGCGACGCTGCCGTAGAAGACGCGGCTGAGACCGCTGCGCCCGTGACTGGCCATCGCAATCAGGTCGGCGTTCTCGCGGTCGGCCGCGCTAATGATTGCTTCCACAACCGAGCCGCGTGCCGTGACGTGTCGCGCCTTTATCGACTTCTCACG
The DNA here is from genome assembly GCA_964432035.1 of uncultured Ardenticatenaceae bacterium. GTDB lineage: Bacteria > Chloroflexota > Anaerolineae > Promineifilales > Promineifilaceae > JAAYYY01. Next base: position 1,296 of record CAYSMQ010000071.1, on the reverse strand, counting down.
AAACTCGCCTTCCCAACCTGCGAGATAGGCGTCGATTGCGTCTAATTGGCGCTCTATGTCTTCTGGCGGCGCAGCAAGGACCTGGGCATCGTAAGGGCCGACGATCGTCGGCGCTGGTTCCAGCACTTGCATGAAGATCACGGTCGCGCTGTAACAATGGGCCAGGTTTTCGACGTGTGGGATGATCGCTTCGGCGCGGCTGGAGCCATCCAGCGGAACGAGTATTCTCTGATACATTTCGAACCTCCTTATGTGAATGGAAAGTTACGCCTCTTTAGTACGTGTGCACTGCTGCCCTGGTAGGGGCCATGAGAGGCGCGCCGGCAGCCTGTGTAGGCGCCTCTTGAAGCCGCCACATACGAGCGTAGAGACCGTTCCTTCTCAGTAGGACATCGTGCGTGCCCCGTTCGCGAATTTGACCGCCGTCCAACACGACGATTTCATCGAACTGCTCCATGAGAAGGAGTTGATGCGTGATGAGCACAATCGTTCTTTGTTGGTGCATCTTGTAGATTGACCGCAACACAGCGCGTGCAGTGTCCAGGTCGAGATTCGCGGTTGGCTCGTCCAGCAGTAAGATGGGAGCCGGTTTGAGAAGCGCACGCGCGAGGGCCAGGCGCTGGCGTTGCCCCCCGCTCAACTGTAGTCCCCGCTCGCCGATCGTCGTCTGGTACCCTTGGGGCAAGGAGGCAATAAAATGATGGAGCTGTGCCCTTCGCGTAGCGATTTGTATGTCTTCCATATCTGCTCCGGGCCGGGCCAGACGGACATTATCGGCGATGGAGGCGTTAAAGAGTGCAGGGTTCTGGGAAACCACACTGAATAGATTGCGCACGTCTGTGGGAGCGTAGGCGCTGATAGGTCGCCCATCGAGCAACATTGCTCCGTCTCTGAATTCCCACAGGCGAAGGAGCAGGTTGAGCAGCGTTGACTTCCCCGCGCCGCTGGCGCCGACGATCGCCAACCGCTTGCCAAAAGGCAGGTCAAGGGTTACCCGGTGGAGCGCCGGCGGTTCGCTCACAGCGTAGTGGAAAGTTAGATCACGCACGCGCAAATCTGGTTCCGGCTGTATGTCGGGCGAAATGGCCGGGTCTGCAACGGCCGGCTGCACACGCTCAAGGGCCAGCAGGCGTCGGGCTGCCTGCAAGCTGCTCTGGATATGCTGCGCGGCCTGTGATAGGGGTAGCGTTGCTTCAAACGAGGCGAAAGTGACGAGGACGAGGCTGCCCAGATAAAGGCCATCGAAGCCTCCCGCGCTGACATGCGGGATGGCAGTCAGCAGGATGGCCCACGCCG
>CAYSMQ010000070.1:0-15764 GCA_964432035.1 uncultured Ardenticatenaceae bacterium | reverse complement strand
TGCGCCCGCGTCAGCGGCGACCAGCCCCGCTCGCGCCCGATCTTGTTCATGACCAGTTCATAGTAGGGAAACGCTTCGTCGCGCGCCTGGGCCGCGTCTTCGGCAATAAAGCCATGCGAATTAACGCTTGCCTTTAGATTTGAGACATCGTGCCCGCTACGGCGCACGGTTTCCCAGTAGAGTTCGACGAGCGGCGCAAATTGAGCGGGCCGGCCGCCGATGATGGCCAGTGCCAGCGAGAGGCCCAGGCTTCCGGCGCGCACGACCGATTCTGGCGTGCCGCCCACGGCGACCCACACAGGCAACGGTTGCTGCAGAGGGCGCGGGTAGACGCCCTGCCCTGTAAGCGCCGGTCTGTGATTGCCGGACCAGTGCACGTGCTCGTCGTCTCGTATCTTGAGCAGCAACTCCAGCTTTTCTGAGAACAACTCGTTGTAGTCATGCAGATCGTAGCCAAAGAGCGGGAAAGACTCGATAAAGGAGCCACGCCCGGCCATGATCTCGGCGCGGCCGTTAGAGATGAGGTCGAGCTCGGCGAAGCGCTGAAAGACGCGCACAGGATCGTCGGAGCTGATGACGTTGACGGCGCTGGACAGGCGGATACGTTCCGTACGCGCGGCAGCGGCAGCCAGGATCACGGAAGGCGCCGAGGAAATGAAGTCTGGACGATGGTGTTCGCCCAGGCCAAAGACGTCAAGACCGACCTCATCGGCAAGCTCGATCGATTCCAGCAGCTCTTGCATGCGCTGATGCGGTGTGATCATCTCACCTGTGCCGGGATCGGGCGTCAGCTCGGCGAAAGAGTAAAGGCCCAGCTCAAAAGGTTGGTCAACTTTTCTCGTGCCTGTCGTCTCTTCCATTATGATTGGATACCTTCGTTATTCTGCTTACTGTAGAACCAGCCGCTTGCTTAAACCTTCGCCTTCTAAAACAATGGCGGTCAAGCCCTGCTCACCGGCGCACGTTTCATGTTCTTCCCCACTTTGCCACAATACGGCCGAGCCAGACGATAGCTCACACCGTTCTCCCTCGGTAATGGCCTGCCCGCCGCCGGCAACCACAAGGAACAACTGGTCTTCCGTCGCCGGATGCATACCCAGCACGCCGTGGGGCTCTAGATAGATGGTCACTACAAAGGCTTCGGTGTGCTTAAGAAGGTGAACGACTGTTACGCCCTGGCTATTGAAGGCATCGATAGTTCTTCCGTGTTCACGATCAAAACTAAAGCAGCGCATTTAACGTCTCCTTTGCGTTACACGTCAAGCCCTTCGCGACCCAATTGACCCAGAATAAGAGAAAGCTCGCCGCGGTGGTGGATCTCGTGTTCCAGGACGTGCCATATGATCCAGCCTAGGGCGATGGTTTCGCCCTCGACCCAGCGGGAAGGGATGGGGCGTTGCAGATCTTCAAGGTCCTGCTCGGCGAGGTACGCAGTCATTTGCTCGTGCGCCTGAACGAGCGCGTGTTTGATCGATTCTATCGCAGGATGGTCATCCAGAGAATACTCCGGCCACGCCCGTTGCTCCTGCTTTATGACACAGCACAGCCAGCCATCTTCCGTTTCGGCAATATGCAACATGATCTCGCCGGCCGTCCACGAACCTTCAAAGGGTGCATAGTGCAGTTCGTCATCCCTAAACTTGTCGAATGTCGCCAACGTATCAGCGTGGACTTGCTCCCAATGCGAAAAATAATCGCTCAGCTTCACCTTTGTTTACCCCTTTAAATCTCTCATTTTCCGTCACCGCTCTATCTCTCTAGCGAAGATAACGAAGTCAATAGTTCCACCCGTCTTCCCAAGAGTTGCCAGGTGGGCCGCCAGTTCCGCCCGGTGGTGGATGCCGTGAGTGACCAACTGCACCAGGAGTTGCCATTGGCGTTTTAGCTTTTCCAGGCTCTCAACGGCTTTTTCATGTGGCACCGACGATGGGGACACTCTCTACTGGCAACGGGTACGCCAGAGATATTCTGCGTTGAGAATGTGAGTCAGCACACCTAGGAGACTCCCGTAGCTCAAATCGGCCGGCACCAGCATCTGCTCAGGACTAAGCTGAGCAACGCCCGCCAGCACGCGGTCTCTCGTCCAATAACTGTAGTCAAACAGAAAGTTCACGTATTCTCGTTGCATGATAGGCCCTTGCCTGGCACGACGGGTAGATCGCCGTTTATCTTAATACTTCACGCCGTGCTCAATATAGTACTTCCACAACGTGAGCGCTTCACCCCAGCCGGCGGCGCAGTTGAGCATGGCGCGCAGGCCCTGCGGCGTATCCGGGTAACCATGCTCGCGCAGCCGTATTATCGTGCCCGCTTCCACCGGCTCAAAGTCGATTTCTACGGTGCTTTGCCAGGTGGGATCATCGTCAGCCTGCCACTTGAAAACAAAGCGGCGGGATCTCTCTGCTTCAAGAACCAGGCCACGGTCAACGCCTGTGACCTTATCTGGACCGAACTCCTGCCAGCGGAAGACGATTTCACCGCCGGGTCGAGCATCGACAGAAGCGCCCGTCGTGAACCAGCCGTCAAGGCCTTGTGTCGTGGCAATACCGTCATAAACTTTCTCCGCCGGAGCTCGCACCAGCGTGGCGTACCGGATCTCTTCATTAATCGTTCTATCCATGTGAGATCCTTTACCTTTCCCGCAACTGAAGGACCTGTGGGCTTTTCCCCGGCAGACGCTTGATTAAATCGCGCGCCTCCAGGTCTAGTTTGACTGTGGTCGTATACCAACCAACCGATCCATCAAATGTCTCCGACAGACGCTTCGTCACCTCCTCTGACAATTCACGGAAGGGTACCTGCTCTCGCTCCTCAATGGCGTCCAGAATCGCCTTCTTCACCAACTCGTATTTGTCGCGGTCAATGTTGACGCCGGATTTGTTCTCGTCCGGATGCAGCGTCTGGAACCGTTCGCTCATGTTAAGATCCCTCCATGTCATATTTTGTCCGTGCTCATCGCGACCCTGTCAAATACAACGCGTCGCCGACGCGAATCGTCCCCGGCCGGCTGACCGCAGCGTAGACGCCGGCTAACGAATTACTTTTTCTGGCAACCGTTTTGAGAACGCGGGGATCGGACTCGGCGCTATCGGGATCAAGGTTAACCATCACACAGCGTTCCGTGCGATAGTTCACCTGGATCTGAGCGGCATCGTCGGCCTCGCCAAAGGTGATCGTGCCGCCGGCCCAGGCCTCTTCGGTCACGCCGTCAAGCCCATCAACCAGAACGTTGGGCCGAAAGCGTCGCGCGTCCGGCAGCCAGCCGCTGGCCCGCGCCAGTTCATTCACCGCCTGAATGCTGATCAACGAGAGCGGCATACAGTCAAACGTGCCCCGTTTTAGCTTGAGGAGCGATATGGCGCCTCCATAGCCGTCTGCCAGCTCCCTGATCAATTCTGGCGATTCAAGCGGTAGGTCGCGACCATCTGGTGTTTCGACGCGAATGGGCGATGAGAGAGGCGACCAGGGATCGACAAAGTACGGTTCGTAGGTCAACAGATCTGGCAACTCGCGACCCGTCAACCAGGGAAACCCGGACGTGTTCCCATCGCGGGTAAAAGCGACCTTGCGATCGCCGTTGACGCCGTACCAATAGCATTCCACTTCAGGCACCGATATGCCGCGCATGGATTTGACGGGATAGACAAACAGTTCTTTCACATGTCCAACGATGTTTTCTGACATATTTTTCTTTCCTGGCGCCTGCATAGTATAGCAGACGAAGCGTTAATTTCGTGGCTGTTATGGTCGGAACTGCTAGCTTGGGGGCGGTCACCCAACAAGACCGCCCACGTTTAACGATCCATTTTCAATGAGCGCTATGACCCCTGATCCAGGATGGGTACCAAGTGCACGTCCCCTTCGACCATAACATCGTCGGCGGCAACCCACACGGGCTCGCCCGGTCCATCGCCGGGCCCGGCGATTGCCAGCCAGCTATTATCCGGGTTTCGTCCCAGCACGTGCGCGCGGCGTTGTGGGGGGAGCGCGTGCACGGCTGCGAAGTTGCGCCCGGGCCCTTCATAGACCAGCGTCTCTGCCTGCGTGATCAGTTCCGGAGCAGGCGGCGGCAGTCCAAAGGGCAAATCCTCGACTGTCAGCTCGACGTGATAAGGAATCTCGCTCAAGTGGGACGGTAACGCCTGCGGCGCTTCGACGACCAGCAGATAGGGCTGCGTCTGTGGAAGCGCCGTGGTCCAGGGTTGTTGCGACTTGTCGGGGCCTGGCACTTCTTTGCCGCTATCAACACCACTTAGGCTGAAGGCGAGCTCGACGTCGACGGAGCTAAGCACCACGGTCACCAGCTGTTGCGCTTCTCCGTTGAAGACGTAAGCGGCGCTGCCGCCGGCGCCAATCGTGCCTTCCAGCGTCGTGCGCGTCGTGTCGGGCTCGAAGATCACGGGAATTGGTTGTGCTGCAGCAGGCTCCGTCGTCGACACAGGTTGCGTTGTAGACGCAGGTCCGGACGTGGGCGACGCGGGTGCGCCGGAAATCGCTTCGGTGGGCGTGGCTACCGGTGTCGCGATTTCTGTGAGTGCAACCACGACCGGTGTGGGAACGGTCTCCGAATCCTGTTCGCCTTTCACGTCGCGCGACGAACTTTCTGACGTTTCCACGGCAGCGGGCTCGGTATCTGAACTAAGGTCGGGCCCCATAATCGGCGTCTGCCACGACGGCGCACAGCCTACAACAATGAGTACAGTTATTAAAACGAGAACGATGGTCGGGAAATGTTTTTTCATAGTGAACCTCACTCAGGCAAAACTCGCCACACATCTACGTCATCCGTGTTGGCAAGCCCTGCAATCAACTTACGTTCACTAGCATAAAGAGAGTTTGTCCCCTGCCCGTCCCGCCCTCCGTCCTTTTGCGTCCCACACTTCGTTCCGGCAAGTAGAACCTTCCAGTCTATTTCCTCAATTTTTTCCTTGCACGAGGTAATACAACCTCCGGGAGCCAGAACCGTATAGAGTACTGTTATAACCGTGTAGATATCGCAGTAGCACTCTGTGAAAGGAAACGGAAAATGTTGCACAATTTCAGGCACTTAGGCCCACAGGGCAGATTCTTCGTAGCTGTACTATTTTTCGTTTTAATGAGTGCAGGATTGCTGCTAATGGCGCTGACGATGTGACCCGCCTCTTGGATTTTTAAGCAAAACCTTGACAAACCGCATCCAGATGTGTAGTATTTTTAGTGTTATGTTGTAAAAATTAATATCATTATTTAATTTAATGATATTTCGCTAAAGTTCTACAAGGAAGCGTAAATGGCACAGCACAACCGGCACTTTCGTTCGTTCTTCATCATCTGGGGGGGGCAAGCTGTTTCGCTTCTAGGCAGCCAGCTGGTGCAGTTCGCGCTCATCTGGTGGCTCACCGATACAACGCAGTCGGCGACAGTGCTGGCGATGGCTTCCCTCGTGGGACTGTTGCCCCAGGTTGTATTGGGCCCGTTCGCGGGCGTGCTGGTGGATCGCTGGAAGCGCCGGAACGTCCTTTTCGCCGCAGACACCGGTGTAGCCCTGGCAACGCTCTTGCTTGGCGTCCTCTTCTGGTTAGACTTGACCCAGATCTGGCACGTGTTTGTCATCCTCTTTGTGCGTTCGCTTGCCGGCAGCTTCCACTGGCCCGCCATGCAGGCTTCCACGACGCTCATGGTGCCCGAAGAACACCTGACGCGCATTCAGGGCCTAAACCAGACGCTGAACGGCGGCATGAATATCGTGTCGGCGCCTCTCGGCGCGCTGCTCCTGGCGATCCTGCCTATGCAGGGAATCATCGCCATCGACGTCGTCAGCGCCCTGTTCGCCATCGTGCCCTTGTTTTTCATCGCCATTCCCCAGCCACAAGGACAGGCGCGCGAAGCGACGAAAGGACTACCCGCCTTCTGGCGCTCGTTCAAGGGTGAACTTGGGGACGGCTTGCGCTACGTGCGCGGCAGACGGGGCCTGGTCATGCTCATCGGGTTAGCCGTGATCGTCAACCTGGTACTGAGTCCGGCCTTCACACTATTACCTTTGCTGGTCAGCGAGCACTTTCAGGGCGGCGCGCTGCAGCTGGGCTGGGTCAACTCTGCTTTTGGAATCGGAATCGTTAGCGGCGGCCTCTTGCTGGGAGCCTGGGGCGGCTTCCGGCGGCGGATGGTCACCTCGCTGTGTGGTCTGACGTTGATGGGGGCGGCGACAGTCGTGGTCGGCTTTACACCTACCACGCTACTGTGGTTGGCCATCGCAGGCATGTTCGTCGTCGGCTTTTCAAATTCGATGACCAATGGCCCCGTGCTGGCTATTGTTCAGTCCACTGTTGCTCCCGATATGCAGGGTCGTGTCTTCACTCTGCTAAACAGTTCAGTTTCGCTCATGACGCCCGTGGGCCTCATCATCGCCGGCCCCATCGCCGACTGGCTAGGCGTGCAGATCTGGTACGTTGTTGGTGGTTTTGTGACGCTACTGCTCGCCGCAAGTGGTTTTCTAAATACCACCCTGTTGAGCCTGGACGAGGCGCCCGCCGAAGTCCCCGTCCCCACCACACCCACCGCAACGTCCCGTTCCTCCGTCTGACCGTTCACACGCTACAATTTACCCATTCGGGCATGAGAACCTGAGCGCTCCAGTCGCCTCCTCCTCTGGGGCGCTCTTGCTGGTATTAGGGAAACGTGTATTCGGTTGAATCTAGCTTGCTCCCGCTGCAGGCTGCAACACTGGTCCACGTCCGTCGCCATATTCACTCTTATACTCCCGCTCCAGCTCCGACCTGAACTGGCGTGTGTAGAGGCGATAGTAGTGACCGCGGGCGCGGATGAGTTCGGCGTGGCTGCCCATCTCTGCGATGCGGCCTTGCTCGATGACCAGGATACGGTCGGCGCGTTTGATGGTGGACAGCCGGTGGGCAATGACGAAGCTGGTGCGTCCCTTCATCAGGGCATCCATTCCTTTTTGGATCAGGGCTTCTGTCAACGTGTCCACAGCGCTTGTGGCCTCGTCCATAATGAAGATCTCGGGATCGGCAAGCACCGCGCGCGCCAGGCTAATCAACTGCTTTTGCCCCACCGATAGCAGGTTGCCGCCCTCGCCCACGTCTTCGCCATAGCCATCTTCCAGGGTCATGATGAAGTCGTGTGCGCCGGCGATCCGCGCCGCGGCTTCTACTTCTTCGTCTGTCGCGGGCAACCGCCCGTAGCGGATGTTCTCGCGGATAGAACCTGAGAAAAGGTGTGGCGTCTGCAACACCATACCGATGCGCGATTGGATGCTGTGCTGCGTCCAGTCGCGGTAATCGCGACCCGCCATACGAATGGCGCCCTTGCGCGGCTCGAAGAAACGGCAGAGCAGGTTGACGATGGTCGATTTGCCGCCGCCGGTGGGGCCTACAAGCGCGATGGTCTCGCCCTGGCGTACTTGTAGATTGAAGTCGCGCAGCACAGGTTCATCTTCCTCGTAGTAGAAATCTACGTGATCGAAGATGATGTCGCCTTTAAGCGTCGCCGGATCCGCGGCGTCACTGCGGTCGCGCACGTCAGGCACGGCGTCGATCAGCGAGAACACGCGCTCGGCGGAGGCGATCGATTGCTGCATTTCGGCGTAGACACGCGCCACTTCCTGGATAGGCCACAACATGAAGGTGATATAGGAGAAGAAGGCCTGAATACCGCCGATGGTCATTCCTCCCACCTCGTGTTGCAGTCCCCCGTACCACACGACGCCGGCGACGGCGAAGGCGCTGATGAGCTGCACCGCAGGCAAAAAGAGCGCCGACAGCCACGCGGCGCGATAACCGGCGCGGTACATAGAGCCAGAGAGCTGCTGGAACTCGCGCAGATTCCCTTGCTCGCGCCCCAGGGCCTTCGTCACGCGCACGCCCATTATGTTCTCCTGGTACCTGCCCGTGATCTGCGAGTTCAGCTTGCGCACGTCGCGGTACTCAATGAGAATCTTACGCTTGAACACAGCAGCCACCACCAGCAAGATGGGAATCGCGGCGAAAACGATCAGCGCCAGCCGTGCATTGATGCGCGCCATGAAGTACATAGCGGTGGCGATATTCATCACCCCCCAGGTCACGTCTAACATGCCCCAGGTCACCAGCTCTGCGATGCGGTCTGTATCCGACGTGACGCGCGACATGATCCAACCGACGGGCGTGCGATTGAAGTAGCTCAGAGAAAGATCTTGCAGGTGATTAAACAACCGGCGCCGCAGGTCGTAACGCACGCGCTCGCCAAGAATTGCGGTGAGGTAGATGAAGCCAAACACGCCGGCGGCTTGCACCAGGAGCAGGCTACCGTAGAGCGTGACGATACTGATCAGCGCCTCGCGATCCTGCGCCAGAATGCCTTCGTCGATGATGCGCTTGCTCAGGAACGTAAAGTAGGAGTCCAGACCTGAGACCAGCGAAATCAGCAGCAAGAAACCAAGCAACTTGGGCCAATAGGGCTTAACCTGCGCCAGGATTCGCAACAGCGTGCGACCGTTGAACTGGGTGCTAAATTCTTCTTCGTGAAATTCGTGTTCGCTCATAGCTCGACACTTTGCGGCGTGTAATAGCGCGCCGCGATGTTACCTAATGCGCGGCATGACCTCGGCGTCCACCTCGTCGGGACAATCCACGGTCACTTCATCCTCTTTACACTCGTCGATCTCTCGCGAGACTTCTTCGTCGACCCTCGCCTGCAGATCGTAGATGCGGTAGTAAGGACCGTCCTGGTCCATCAACTCCTCGTGCGTGCCACGTTGCACAATGCGCCCGCGTTCCATGACAACGATCTGATCGGCCGTCATCACGCTCTGAATGCGGTGGGCAATGATAAACGTCGTGCGGCCTTGCATAAGGCGTTCCATCGCCTGGCGAATGGCAAACTCGGTATCTGTATCCACCGAGGAAGTGGCGTCGTCAAGGATCAAAATACGCGGGTTCTTAAGCAGGGTCCGCGCGATGGCCACGCGTTGCTTCTGTCCGCCGGAAAGTGTGACGCCCTTCTCGCCCACCAGCGTGTTATATCCGTCAGGGAAGGACTCAATAACGTCGTGAACGGCGGCGGCGCGCGCTGCAGCGAAGACTTCTTCGTCGGGTACTTCACGGCCCACGCCATAGGTGATATTTTCCCGAATGGTGCGCGAGAAAAGGAACGGCTCTTGTTCCACAATGCCCACGAGTTGTCGCAACGTGGCGCGCGGGTAATCGCGAAGATCTACGCCGTCCAGGGTCAGACAGCCCTCGGAATAATCGTAGAAACGGGGCAACAGGCTGACCAGGCTGGTCTTACCCGACCCTGTGAAACCGAGAAGGGCAACTGATTGGCCCGGTTTGACCTGCAGGTCGATGTTGTGCAGAACGTGTACGCCCGGTTCATAGCCAAAACTGACGTCGTCAAACACGATCTCGCCGCGCACGTCGCCATCAGGCTGGTAGGCGCCTTCCAGCAAGGGCTCGCGGTCCTGGCGGATGACTTCCACAACGCGCCCAAAGGAGACCAGGCCCGTAGACATTTGCACGACCAGGCGACCCAGGTTGCGAATGGGCCAGATGATCCAGATGACCAGTCCGGCATAAGCCAGATAAGTGCCAACTGTAATGGTCCCGTCAATGGCCATCAGCGCGCCCGCAGTGAAGCCGCCCAACATCTGGATGCCGCAAATGATGTCTGAAACCGGCCAAAAGAGGGCGTGCATGGTCACCAGGCGACGCCCGCGCAGAAACTTCTCCCAATTGTCAGCTTCAAATTTCTCGCGCTCAAAATCCTGGCGCGCAAACGCCTTAACCACGCGCACGCCGTTAAGGTTTTCCTGCAGCGTGGTCGAGAGGCGCGCTTCTTGTTCCTGGAACTCTTCGTAGGCGGCGGAGACGCGGCGGAAGAAGAAAAAAGAGATCAAAACGATGAGGGGCACCAGGACCACCGAAATTAGCGCCAGTCTGACGTTTAATTGTAGTAGGGCGACAAAATTGACGAGAAAGAGCAGCACGATGCGGCCGATGCCGATGGCCTGGTCGTTGAAAAAGCGTCTAAGGGCGTCGACGTCCGACGTACTACGCGAGATCAGCTCGCCGGTCGCCGTCTTATCGTGATAGGCGAAGGTTAGCCGCTGAATGTGGTCGAACAGGTAGTTGCGCAAGCGGAGGACGACGCCTTCTGCCGTGCGCGCCGCCAGCTTTCCGCTGAGGAAGGTGAAAGCGCCTTGTCCTACGGCCAGGCCAACAAAGCCCAGGGCAATCAGAGGTAGGACGCGCGCGGCGTCCGGCTGCCCTAGCACATCGTCTACAAAGTAGCGCAAGAGGAAGTAGAAGGCGCTGCGGCTAATCGCTGAGATACCAATGCTCAGCGCGGCGCCCAGGTAGACCAGGCGGAAGCCGCTCATGAGCCGCCAAAGCCCGAGCAGGTGATTGTCGGTAACTACCTGTTTGAGGTCAAAACTATCGTTTGTCATCGGTCTTCCGTCAGAATACGTTCTGCGCCCCTCTACCGGCCTGTAAATAGCGCAAACCTATCTATTATACACTATTTTTGCGGCGTAAAGGGAACTGAAACGACTGCTTCAGCCGCCGTCATGAATGCCATTATCTATGCTTCCACACCTGCGCGCCCCGGTCATATGGTCGAAAGAAAATCGGTCAAAAGTATGGGTTTTTTTAGGCCAGTGGTCCGATTCGCAACAAATTCTTCTGCTGTATCGTATAGGTGTATAAGGAAGGTAAGAGGTTTTGAAGATGAAGACATTTGCATTGACCCTACTGGCGCTGCTTTTGGCGCTATTGACCTGGTACTCGCTCGGCTGGATCGCGCTGTTGGTTGTCCCTTCGCTGGCGCTATTCACGCTGATGACGTTCGTCCCCCTCCTAACTGAGTGGGCACAAGACGAAGAGTTGGACTCTTCGCGAGGTGCGTTGAATAAGCCCTCGTCCCCCGTGCTGGAGTCGTAAGCAAGCCTGCTAAGGCAGCGTCTCTACCAGCAAATTGACTACGCTTGCTGCTATCAGCAAACCCAAATCCGGACGATCGCCGTTCGCCAACGCCACGCTGACCGCCTGCCGACCACGCACATCTGAAAAATGGAGGGCCGCCGTTGAGTAGCCCGGCCCTCCACCCCCGTGTCCGGCAACCACTCCATGTGGCGACGCCGGATCGAGCATGAGGCCAAGCCCATACGCCGGCTGATGGAACAGGGGGTGTGCGACACGAACCAGATGTGGCTCGCGCATACGTTCAAGGAGCGACGTGCTGATCAAGCGTCCGTCGAATAGCGCCTGCAGAGAGTGGGCCAACTCGCGGGCAGTAGACACCACTAGCCCGTGCGCCACCCAGCCTGGATGGTAACGCCATCGCATATCCTCCAGACGCCCATCATCGTTCCAGTACGACGTCCACCCCGGCGTTAGTTTTTCCACGCCTTCCAGCGAACTTGCCACAGTCGTGTCGTTCAATCCGAGTGGCAAAAACAACTCGCTTGCCAGCACGGCAGATAGCGGTTGGCGGTATTGCCTCTCCAGAAGTTGAACTAAGAGCAGATAGCCTAAGTTGGAGTAGTGCCAGCCCTCACCAGGTGAGAATAACAGCTTACCTTGCCACGTGTTCTGCACAAACTCGGACGCCGTCCAGGGACGCGTAGGATGTGCGCGAAGGGCCCCGGTGTAAGCATCCAATCCACCATAATCGGGCAATCCGCCGGTGTGATTCAGAAGCTGTTGCAATGTGATGGGCGTAGTGACCGGCAGATGGGGTAGATAGTCTTGAATTAGATCGTCCAGCGCCAACGTCCCGCGCTCTACCAACTGCAACACGGCAACGGCAACCATGGTCTTGGTAATGCTGTAGATGTAAAAGCGGGCACCCTTGGCGAGCGTCTCCGTGCGCGCTGGATCGCGAAAACCCACGCTACCCTCAAAGACACATTGTCCGTCGAGCAAAAGCGCCACTGCCGCCCCGGGCGCCTGTGCCTCCTGCAAGAGCCGCTGCACGGTTGTAGTAACGCGGTCTTTCAAGGTGTCATCATTCATAGCAAGAGCCTTTACGCAGAGAATCAGTTATCCACAATGTTGGACGCAAAATCGGAGATAAACGCCTGCGGGATACGTGTCGGTCGTCCCGTTTCCAGATCAACCCACACCCACAGGGCCCAGGCCCTCGTCAACAGTTCACCGTCCGCCGCGCGCCTGATGGTATAGTGGCGCACAGCCGTGGCGCGCTTCACGTCCGAAATCCAGGTGGCGACCTCTAGCTCGTCGTCCAGCAATGCCTGCCCTCGATATTCGATGCGGTAACGGCGGGCGACAATGGCGAATCCCCCTTCTTCAATCATGCGACTAATGGGCCAGCCGCGAGAGACGGCGTCACGAATGGCGCAGTCCTCCAGGTAACTGAGATAGACGGCATTGTTTACGTGCTGCGTAGGATCGACATCAGACCACTGCACGCGGCGATGTTGACGGTACACGCCGAGCGGCGGGGGCGGCGACTGCGGAAAGCGCTCGCGAGGGGGCGCGTCTTGTGGCGCACCGTCAGGCAGATAGGCGGCAGCGACTGTGGATGGGATAGTGTTGGGTCGCCGCGTATCGCGATCGACGAAGATCCAGTCGGTCACTGCCCGCGCCACCAGTTCCTCCGTGCTATTGCGGCGCATCTCGTAGGCGCGACGGGAGCGCACGCGGCGAAAATCCAGCACCCACGTCTTTACATCCACCATGTCCCCATAGCGCAGTGGAGAAAGATAATGCACATCGGACTCGCGCACCAGCCAGGCGCGATCCATCGCTTCATAGCGCGCAGCGTCATAACCCACAGCAGCCGACGCGGCAAAAGCCGCCTCTTGCATGTAACGTAGGTAAGTGGCGTGGTTTACATGCCCGTACATATCGCATTCGTCGTAGCGCACGGGGAGGGTGACAGTATGTGTTGGAATCATGTATATCGAGGCTCCTGCACCCACCAGCGCATCAAGAGCAGACTTAGCAAGCTGATAAGAGCGCTTATGGCAAAGAGCAAACTATAGCTCAGCCCGGCAATTGCTGCCGCCGCCAATGGCGCCAGAGAGCCGGCAACACCGACGCTAGTATTAGCTAACCCCACATAGGTGGGACGGCGCTCCGGCGCAGAGAATTCGAAGACGACCAAAATGCCAGAGACGAGGATAGCGCCCAGATAGAGACCGAGCAGGAAAAAGACAACATTATACCAGAGTGGCGATGGCGCTAACCAGGCTAAAATGAATGAAAGAAACGCCGCGACGCCACTGAGTTCCAGCGAAAGCTTGTGACCAAAGCGATCGGCTAACATGCCGAAGAGAAGGTTGCCCGCAGTCTGGCCCAGGAGAAGCGCAGCCGTGTAGCCGCCTACCGCGCTATTGGGCACGTCCCAACGGCGCACGGCGGCGACGGTAATGAACCCTTGGGCCATGGCGGCAAGCGCCAAAAAGATGCGGGCGATGAGAAAGCGGCGAAAATTGTGATCGCGGGCCACGATACCACGCAAGCTCGTCCAATACTGCCGCGTACTCTGGCGTTCGACGCGCACCGGCTGTACTGGTTCACGCGTCAGGGACAAAAAGACCCAGCTAATGGTAATGCCGGTGGCAGCGATGAGGAACGTATAGGCAAAGTTAGTGGGGAAAGGAAAGGTTTCCAACAACCAGGCGCTGAGGCCGGCGCCCAACGTGCCCATCCCCGTACCGATAAAGGTCGTAAGGCCCATGAAACGTCCACGCTTTTCTACGGGAAAGCAGCGGGCAATGAGGTCCTGCCAGGCGGTAGCAATGACGCCCGCGCCGATGGAATGCATGGCGAAAGCGACGAGAAACAGTGTCACTGCCAGCTCGGCGCTGCGCGACGCCAACAGCGCTGCCGGGATCAGGAGCCACATGGGCAGGCGCTCGAGGAAAAAGCCGAGATTGACGGCGACGGGTTTTTTGCGCGCCAGGCGCTCGACGGTGTTTGCCGTAAATAGCTGCGGTAAGAACCATCCGCCCTGCGCGACGACGGCCAGCAATCCAACAGCCAGCGGGCTATCGGTTAAGCGACTGATAAACAACGGGCCAATGGTGCTGGCGGACGCAAAACTCATGCCGAACCAGAAGCTAGCGCCGTCCAACATGTTTACTGTGAAGTTCCAGCGATAATTGCGCTCGGCCTCGGCGTTAGCCTCTTCGTCCGTCGCCGGCGGCACGGGACGATCCAGCTGTAGTAGGCGACGCAACGCGGAACGGTGCCAGGGGATCGGAGCTGACATTGCTCTAAAGGATATGTGGTGACTCAGGCGGTTGCTGCGGCTGGGTCACCGGTCGAAATTGATGGGAAAGGGTGCGCAGGTGGAAAATGAGCCACAGGAGACCCACAACCAGTCCGGCAACACCTGCGCTGGCGGTTACCTCGCGCACAGTCCAGCCGAAAGAATCCTGGGCATAGCCTGCCCACCACACTGAGAGTGATTGTGTTAGCGTCAATAGTGCAAATTCAAAGGCGAACACGCGACCGCGGAAGCGGTCAGGAACCACCATTTGCAAGAGAGCCGCCGAGAAGACCCAGATCGTACCTGAGCCAACTGTACGCAAGAGGGTTGCCAGCCCAAAGAGGGGGAAAGTGGGTGCGGCAGACAATCCCAGAATCCCCAGGGCAAGTACCCAGAACCCAATAGTAATGGCCCAGCGGAGACGGACTGACTCATCTCCTAACCAGCGGCGCAGCACGAGAGGACCAAAGCCGGTCCCAATACCGGTAATAGCATAGATGACGCCGAGGGTAGCCGATCCATCACTGCCAATCGTGAAAAGCCGTCCGGCAAAGTTGAGCTGAAGAACTGGAAAGATTTGCTCGGCGAAGTTGACCTCGAGAACATTGATGGCGCCCCACACCAGTGACCCACCACCTTTCACCAGGGCAATGGCCAAAATGAACGGCTCGCCGCGAAGATAACGCAGCCCGTCAACGAAATCGAACCAACCGCCACGGCTGACTTCTGCACGATCTTCTGCAAGACGAGCAGGAATCGCAATGCGACTGATGAACCAGGCCGCGACCAAGAAGGTCAGGGTGTCGACAACAAATGCCGCATCGTTGCCGAAAAGGGCTGCGACTATGCCACCGAGAAGCGAGCCGATGGCCAACATGGTGCTCCAGGTGAAACTGTCGAGCGCGTTGGCGGTGACCAGATCATCGTGCTTGACGATGGTGGCGATGACGGCCGTGCGCGCCGGATTAAAGACAGCGCTCAGGGCAAACTGCGTTGTGGTTAATACATAGAGCAGCCAGATGTGGGCCGGATCGCGAATCAGCAAGAAACCGAGCACCGTAAGCGCCCGTAGCAAGTTTGATGCGATCAGAATTCGCCGGCGGTCGAAGCGATCGGCAAGGATGCCGGCAAACGGACTGAAGACGAAGACCGGCAAGAACCGGGCCAGGAAAAGGTAGCTAATGGCAGCGCCGCTATCAGTCAGTTCGGTTAAGAGCGAAGCCGACGCAATGAGGTTAAACCAGTCGCCGAGGTTACTTATCACGGCCCCCAGCCAAAGATTGCGGTAGTTTTTATTGCGCCGGAGCAGGTCGATGTAGATATCCATGGGTCTCGTCGTATAGAAAGTACGCTGCTAAAGAAACGCACTCAAATTGCCATTAGCAGAACAGCAAAGTATATCACTTCTGCGGCAAATTGGTGACTGGTCATCCGACCAGAATACGACCGTCCAGATGGATAGCGTCGTTATGAAATTAGATGTAGGAGGGGGAAAGAGAAAAGCAAAAAGGGCGAGACTGGCAGTGACCTACTCTTCCGGGGGCTCACGC
>CAYSMQ010000069.1:0-15787 GCA_964432035.1 uncultured Ardenticatenaceae bacterium | reverse complement strand
CCACACGGCGCGCGAATAGCTGGCGCGCCAGGACATACGTAACCGCAATGCCCAGCAAACCCAAAAAGGCCGCCGGAAGTCGCAGCGCCAGAGCACTATCGCCGATGAGGCCCACGAAGGCCGCCTGCAGGTAATGAAAGCCGGCTTCATGTCCATACGCCTCGGTAAAGTAAACCGCATGCTGCCCCGCCAGAATGGAACGGTCAATGAGCCAGTTCGCCACCTCATCATGCGCCAGACCCGGCGGTGAAACACCAGTCACCCCCAGCAAGCGCAACGCCGCCCCCGCCAAGAACACGGGCAGCAGCAACCAGGCCTCAGGCAATCGCCCCAACGACCTCAATCTCCAATCCCCAATCCCTAATCTCCAATCTCCAATCAACCAATCTCCAACCTCTAGTCCCCAATCCCCAACCGCGCCGCCAAACGTCCCGGCAACAGCGACTGCAAAATCATGCGCTCTTCTTCGCCAAAGACGCGCAACTGCCAGAGGCCAAGGGGAAAGAATGCAATGCCCAGCAGCAACCCCAGCGCCGGGTGAATGGTGGCGCCAAGCGCCATCAGCACAATCATAATCAGGGTCACCGCCACCGGGCGCCACAGCATACGCCCCCAGCCAATCGCCGGCATGCGTTCGCGTAAGTAGATATTAAAGATGAGCAGCAGGAGGACCTCCGATAGGATGGTGGTCACCGCCGCCGCACGGTAGCTAAACAGCGGCAGAAAAATCAGGTTAGTCACTACGTTGAAGGCCACGCCTATGAAGAAGGCGCGCACTTGCACCCGTTCCTGACCAAGGGCAATCAATACATAGTTTGTCACGCTGTTAATCCAGCCGATCGGAATGGACCAGATGATGATTTGCAGCGCCACGGCGCCGTCCGGCAGATACTCGGCGCCGCCCAGGACGCCAATCAGCGTCGGCGCCAACAGCGTCGTGACGGCGGCAACCGGCAGCGAGATAAGCGCCATCAACTTGATCGACAGGCGAAAAGTGCGCCGCGCCTCGCGCAGATTGTCCCTGATTTGCCGCGAGATCACCGGGAAAAGGGCAAACGTAAAGAAACTGGGAATCACGTTGAGCGCGTTGACCCATTTGTAGGCGCTGTTGTACCAGCCCACTGCTTCGTCGCCGTTGATTTGCTGCATCAGGGGCACGTCCACAAAGAAGAAAATCGTGGCAAAGAGATGGTTCAGCATCAGCGGGTAGCTGTTTACCAACATGCGCCTTTGCAAGTGAAGGGATAGCCTCCACGGTCCGCGCAAAACAAAGCGGCGAACGGCAGCAAGCCCCAGAATCAGCAAGGTAATGATGTTGACAATGATGGAAACACCCGCCAACCCCACGAATCCATATCCCAGCAGCAGGGCCACGACGCCCAGGGCCACTTTCATGATGGTCGTTACCGTGGCAATCGCCGCCGGCGTTTCGGCCGTCTCAAAGGCGTAGAAGAGGCCCGTAAAACTCTGAGCGGCGCCTGAAAAGACCATGCCCACCATCAATAGCAGAATCGCCGCCACTGCCTCTGTGCCCAGTGGATTACCGCCCAGGTTCACGGCCCACAGATAGATGAAGATAGGAACGGCGGCAAGGATCGTCGTGCCCAGACGCAGGACAACGGTATTGAGTAAATACTCGCTGGCCCTGCTCTTATCCTGTGACACCTCGCGGATCACCAGCGTGTTCAGGCCAAAATTGGAAATGATTTCGAACCAACCGGCGACGGCGATGGCGTTGGCATAGCTACCGGCGTCCACGGGCCCCAGCACGCGCAGGTAAAACGCGGCAAACAGAAAGTCAATGGATCTGTTCAGCAGATTGAGCACGGTCGGCACCAGACTGTTTTTAGCCAGGCTACGTACCGTCCCCAACTCTCCCTGCGGATTATAGAAGCGCCGCCAGCCCCAGACGCCAAAGACAAAAAGCAGTACAATGCCCGCCATGCCGCTGGTCAGACCACCGAGCCTAAACGTCATCGGACTGTAGCGAAAACGCACCGTCCAGCTACCGGCCTCCAGCGGTGTGGCGCGGAAATTGCCGTTCACGCGCACGACGGGCTGCTCTTCCTCATCGGCTCCGCTCCCCTGCGGCCTCACAAATACCTTCCAACCGGGGAAATAACTGTCATTAAGCACCAACCACGACGGCTCATCCACCGTGGCGTTGGCGATGACTTCGATGTTGCCGTAGGCTGCAATTTCCGCAGGTTGCAACTCAGCCGGAACTGGAGACTGGAGACTAGAGACTAAAGAATCTCCAATCTCCAATCCCCAATCCCCACTCTCTATCACTACATACTTCCGCCCATCCATCTCCCGCATCGCCGCCAACGCGTCGTCCACAACCACCGTCGCGCTTTGCGGCAGCGTGTAGGCGCGGGGCACAACGCCCAGGTTCTCGTACACGTTTAGCCCCTCACCCTGCCAAACTCGCTCGTATTTGGGCAATTCGATCGTTTCGTCGGTGACCACATAGCGCACGCCAAGCAGATCGAGCAGTGGGGAGTTGAGGGACTCCCAATTCACAATCGGCTGAATGCGATTGAACAGCAGTTCATTCTGTGGTTCGATGGCGCGCATGTACTGTACGTACTGCCGCGGGATGATCGAATCGTACCCGCGCACGTCCTGCAGACTGTGCATCCACGGCGTATTGGCATTTAGCGGTTTATTGCCGCGCGGTGTAAACGTCGTCAGTCGCCACTGCCCCGGCTGCTCCTGCAGCCACTGCACCAGATCCGGTTCATAAGCCAACAGCGCCGGATCCGCTGCCGTGTGAAAACCCCAGTTTGCCACAAGCAGGTCCAGACCGACGACGACGAGCGCCAGCAGAGGCCACAACGGGCGCCGGTTGCTGCTATTTCCGCCGCGCAGCCGGGGCAAGGTGAAGGGACAGCGGCTGACGCGCAACACGATGCCCGAGGCAGCGAGCGTCAACGCCAGAATCAGGATATTTCGGAACTGGTAACTATAGAAAGCGCGCGTAGACGGGAACGCTTCGGGCGCCAGCGCCAGCCCCATGAAAACCGACTCCAATAACGGTTCCAGCTGAGCATAGAAAACGCGCGAGGCCAGCAAGCCCACTGCCACTACCAGCCCAACCCAGAAGGCGATTCCCGCCAGAAACGTCACCGCCGATGGGCGAGCCCACAGGACGATGGGACGCAGCCAGCGCGGGGGCGATGGATCGCTGGCCCAACGCCGCTCCTGTGACCTGCTTGTCGCATCTTGGCCTATCGCATCGTCGCGCGTCGCCGCCACGTAATCCATACCATATCCCGCCAGCGCCGCCACCGCCAGCGCAAGCGGAAAGACCCAGCGAAACGGCGAGTGCAGCTGGTTGATCCCCGGCAGCCCATAATAAAGGAGGGCATACAGTGGCGTTCCAAATATAAAAGCGAGAGAAAGTAAGGACAGAACCGAAAAGAAAGCAATGGCCGAGCGAGGGCCCGACGACCGCCGGCGCCACGATAAGATAGCCAGCGGGACCAGGAGCAATGGCAGAATACCCAGATAGACACCGCCCTCGACATAATTCTTTAGCCCCCAATCGCTAGTACCCGCGCCCCTCGGATTGGGATTGCCATAGGCGTTGAGCGTAAAGGCCGTCCGTTCGCCGCTGAAGACGTCCACGTAGCTGTGATGGGTTGGGTTCCCGAAGAAGTTTGGAAGGGCCAGAGTCAGCGCGCGCCGTTCTGGGAAGGCCCAGCCCCGAACCTCGTCCAGCGAGGCGGCTCCCTCGCGAAAATTAGCGCTGCCCACCTCGTAGAAGGGAATAAACTGGATCGCACCCAGCATAAGGCCCAATAGCACCAGCGCCAGGAACCAGCCGCCCGTTTTCAGCATCGCCAGCCGCCAGGGATCGCTCCGCGCGCCATTGCCGGCGCGGTATCTGGCGCGCGTCAACAGGCGCCAGGCAGCATAAGCCGCCATCACCAGCAGTGTGTAATAAGTAATCTCAATATGCCCCGCCAGAATCTGGCAGCCAAGAGCCACTGCGCCTAGAGCAGCCCAGGGCAACGTCCTCCCCGCGCCACGCGGCGACATACTGGCGCGCGCCACCATTTCCAGACACAGGAGCAGCAATGGCAGCCAAATCGCGGCGCCCAGGATCATTGGAAACACCGCGGCGCTGACCAGCAGGAAACCTGACCCTTGATAAACCAGGCCCATGAGCGCCGCGCTGGCCCGCCGCATGCGCAGGACGCGGCCGAAAAGGTAGGCAAAGACACCCGCTAACCACAGCTGGCTGACCGTGTACCAACCGTATGCTTTGGCCAGAGGAAGAACCAGGAAAAAGATGCTAAATGGATAATAGGCGGCGCTCTGGCCCGCCGCCAGAAACGGCGCGCCGCCGAAGAGATACGGATTCCACAGGGGAATCTCGCCTGCAGCCAGGCTCTCCAGGATGAACTGTCGCCACACGTAGTTTTGAAGGATCAGATCGCTGAGCAGGCTGTTGTGCGGCGCGCCCACACCCAGCTCCGCGGCTGCGCTGGCCCACGGTTGCCATTGGAAGAGGTTGTCCACCGGCAGCATTGTGCTGCCGCCCACCGTTACGTCGGCAAAGAGCACCATGGGCAGGATGAGAAAGCCCGCCAGCGCTAAGAGATCAACTTTGTATCTACTGAGGCGATTCATAGAATGGTGAGGCAGAGCAAAGCGCGGGCGCTAAGGGCCTGGTCGACGCTCACGGCTCGCTTCCGCTACCGGCGCAGAGGGCGCCAGGGTTCGGTGGGCGGGCGTCAGTTCGCGATATCGCCAAAGAATAAGCAAAGTGCGCACTGCAGCCTCTAGCTTGATGGGGATGGTCAACTTGGAGCGACCAATGCGTCGATCTTCAAAGTAGATGGGGATTTCCTTGATGCAGAACCCGAGCTTCTGCGCGACGAAGGCCATCTCAAACTGGAAACTGTAACCATGGGAGCTAATACCGTCCAGGTCGATAGCTCTCAAGACGTCGGCGCGCCAGCACTTGAAGCCAGATGTCGCATCTTTCACGTTGAGGTTAAGCAGAAAACGCGTGTAGACCGAATTGGCCCACCAACTTAGCAGATAGCGACCGGTCTCCCAGCGCTCGTCGATCTGTCCGCCGCCCACGTACCGCGAACCAACCACGACGTCGCAGTCCCGAAGCTCGTACAGCATTTGCGGAATCTGTTCCGGGGAGTGCGAAAAGTCACAATCCATCTGGATGATCACGTCCGCGCCCTGCTGTAAGGCCCACTTGAACCCACAAACGTATGCCGCGCCCAATCCCTCTTTCCGTTCACGATGTAGGACAAAAAAGCTTCCCGGCCGCTGCTCAGCCAACTCATCGGCGATGCGCCCCGTACCGTCGGGCGAATTATCGTCGACTACCAGAACGGCCAGATTAGGAATATTCAACGCCCAAATCTCCGCCGCCATCAGCGGCAGATTATCGGCCTCGTTATATGTGGGAATAACAACCAGAATCTTTGCCATTCATATCCAGGCGCCAACGGCGCAGTCGGCTTGTGACAAACAAAAATCAGGGCTTACGATAGCCCTGACCAACGTTACTGCAAGTCAGTTATTCTAACAACCCGACGGAATTGCGCCAGATGCCCTGGAGAAAATGGCCTTAGGCCAACATCGTGTGTAGCGCCTCGCCCACTTCTTTGACACTGCTAAACGGCCCATCCTGTGCACTAAGACAGGCAATCTGCACCGAAAGCCGCTCCGACTCTGGTAGATCCTCCATCTCTGAGCGCGAGGAGGCAGGGTAGAAGTATTGGATGGCAGGCTCAAGCCGCGCCCGGCAGCGATCGGCCAGGCGCTGGCAATCTTGCGCGCGCGTTAAAATGATAAAATCCTGAACGTCACTATGACCCACAAAGGGCTCTGCGCCATCATCTTCCTGTAAGACGTTGCCAATCATGAGGCCCACAGCGCGCAATACGTCATCGGCCGCCACAAACCCATAGTGGTCACGAAAGGCATCCAACCCGCGCACACTGGCAAAAACGATACCCCAGTCTGGGCGCTGTAAAAATGCCTCCAGTTGTTCTTTGACTAACAGCCCCTCTGGCAACCGCGTAATGGGATTGTGCAGCGCCTGAAGACGAGAGCGGTGCAAAGCATTGCGCACGCGGAGTCGCAGCTCCTGAATGTCGAACGGCTTGGTGATGTAGTCGACGGCGCCCAATTCCAGGCCGGCAAGGCGGTCGCTGCGCTCGCGGCGCTCTGTCAGGAAAATGATGGGTAAATTGCGCGTGCGCCGCGCCTGTCGCAAACGCCGGCAGATTTCATAGCCGTCGATGTCCGGCAGGTGAATATCCAGCAGCACCACGTCTGGCAGCTCTTCTTGAATGCGCTGTACCGCCGTCTCACCCCACTCTTCCGTGGATACCGCATACCCTTGCCCGCCAAAGAAGGCGTCGAGCATTTCTGTCAGTTCAATGTCGTCGTCTACGACAAAAATCGTGTTCTGTTCTGCGTCACCCATTATCTTCGTCAGCGAATCGGTTCCTTTTCAATGCGGAACACGCCCGCCTCGGCCCCCTGGCAAATACACTCAATCTCCTCAATGCGAAACTCCAGTCCACCGCTCACCCAACGCAGCGTCTCCTGCAAAATGCCCACGGCGACAAAGCCGATGGGCTTGTCACACTGGCTGCGCCCCCAACACATAGAGCAACGATCAATATAGTACAGAAAATGATCGCCGTGATCTTCCACGCGGCTGGTCTGGTCGCTAAACTGCGTAAAAATGCGGGCCACGGCGGGCACGCCGATTCGCAGTTTTGTCTTTAGCGGCAACACCTTAAAGGCCAGATCGCCAACACCCGCCAGAGCGCCAAAGCCTTTGAGCCCATGGGAGAAGATGGCTCGACCGCCGCGCAGAGCCAACCCCCGACCACCGCGCGGTCCGTAGATTTCTTCCAGGCCCAGATTGATGTTGGAGATGTGCGCGAAATCAAATTCCCGCTCCAGGTTATCCGGCGGCAACTCGTGGATGTACTCCCGCAAATCGATCAGGTTGAGAAGCGCATTCAGGCCGTTGCGACCCATCACCTCCTCTAGCGCCAGGAGGAAAATGCGGGCCATCTTGTTGGGATAGAAATAGCCACTTTGGGGAATCAACTCTCTCACAGATACCTCCACCGCTAACTGGGAACGGTTGTCATGACTTCATACTGGCAGAAAAACGCTTGCATTTCCAAGTATAGCAACTGCAAAACTATCGAACAAAGCCTGGTTATAGGAAATATAGGTCATAGTGGTAAAATCGCTGGCGCCCTTTACACTTGTAAGGTGCACTTCTTGCGCCTGAAGGCCTTTGCGCGGGCAAACGGTCACGTCACCAGTTCGTGGAGAACAAAAAACCAATGGCACAGGCAACAATGACCTTTCCCTCCGATTTTTTGTGGGGCACCGCAACTGCCGCGCATCAAGTCGAAGGGCATAACACAAATAACGATTGGTGGCGTTGGGAGCAGCAAGAGGGCACGATTCTGGAGGGTCACACCTCCGGCGCCGCGGCGGACTGGTGGGAGAACGCGGAAAGAGATTTCGATGCAGCCGCGGAAATGGGCACAAATGCGCACCGGCTCTCTCTGGAATGGAGCCGCATTGAGCCCGATCCGAGCGTCTTTGACGACGCGCCCCTACAACGTTACCGGGAGATGCTAGAAGGACTTCACGAACGGGGCATCGAACCGATGGTCACGCTGCACCACTTCTCAAACCCCATGTGGCTCGTGGAGAAAGGCGACTTCACCTCGGACCTCGTCGTCGATTACTTTCGGCGCTACACGACGCGCGTGGTGGATAGCCTGGGCGATCTCATCCCTAAGTGGGTGACGATTAACGAACCCGTCGCCTACGTGTTCAACCGCTATCTTCAGGAGAACTTTCCGCAGCCAAGAGAAAAAGGGTGGGCCGCCGCAGCGCGCGCCTTGCGCCACCTTCTACGTTGTCATGCCGCCGCCTACGAAATCATCAAGGCCGCCTACCCCCAGGCCCAGGTCGGCGTTGCTAAAAACATGGCCGTCTTCGATCCGCAACCTGGCGGCAATGTGCTCGATCGCTGGTGGGCTGGCCAAATCTCCTGGCTCTACAACGACTGGTGGATGCAGGCGATGCGCGACGGACGAATGCGTTGGCCTCTACGACGCGGGCGCATCGATGGGCTTGCCGGCTCCTTCGACTTCACCGGAATTAACTATTACACGCGCTTCTACGCTCGCTTTCCGCGCCTGGAAAACCGCGAATGGCCCCCGAATGCAGTGGTCAGCGACGGAAATTACGGCGAGGTATATCCGGCGGGCCTCTTTCGCGTGCTCAAACACGCGCGCCGCTACGGCAAACCGATCTATGTCACCGAAAACGGCGTGCCGGATGCAGCCGACCGCCTAAGACCGGCATTTCTACTCACTCACTTGAGAGAAGTGTGGCGCGCCGTCAGTTTCAACTGGTTAATCATGGGCTACTATCACTGGAGCCTTGTCGACAACTTTGAGTGGGAACGCGGTTGGACGCAGCGCTTTGGGTTGATAGCGCTCGATCCAGAAACTCAGGAACGTCGTCTGCGCGCCAGCGGACGCCTCTACCGGGAAATTTGCCACAGCGACAGCATCAGCAGTGACATGGCTCGACGTTATGCACCCCACTTGCTAGAAACACTCTTCCCCGGTTAAATTAAGCATAGAGCGTTACCTGCTACACACGTCACCCACCGGCGCAGCTACACATCAATCAGTTGTGTTATAATAAGCATAGGCTCCACGTGCGCCTTAGGCGACGCCTCTAATGTGCGTTCGCGGTCTGGTGGGTGATTATCGCCGAAAAAACAGTAACTGGAAAAAAGCCGGGAGAGTGAGAGAACTATGTCTGGTCATTCAAAATGGTCCACAATTAAACATAAGAAGGCAGCTGCCGACGCCAAGCGGGGCAAGCTTTTTACACGCCTGACCAAGGAAATTACGATTGCCGCGCGCGAAAAGGGCGGGGATCCAGAGTTTAATCCACGCCTGCGTCTGGCCATTGACAACGCCAAAGAAGCCAACATGCCCAAAGACAATATCGAGCGGGCAATCAAGCGCGGCACGGGCGAGTTGGAAGGCGACGAGTTACATGAAATTGTCTATGAGGGCTACGCGCCCCATGGCGTGGGTCTCATACTTGAGATCATTACCGACAACCGCAACCGCGCCGTGGCCGAGCTTCGCCACGTATTATCGAAATTCGGCGGCTCCATGGCCGACGCCGGCTCCGTGGCCTGGCAGTTCAAACGCAAAGGCTACGTTAGCGTGAAGCCGCCGTTTGACGAAGACGAGCTGTTCCTCGTTGCCGCCGATGCGGGCGCCGAAGATGTAAAATTTGACAACGGTGTCGGCGAAGTGTACACCTCGCTCAACGAGTTCACGCGCGTGCGCGATACGCTGGAGGAATCCGGCTACGAACTGGACGAAGCAACCATGATCTACGAGGCCACCAACCTGTTATCCTTGGACCGGCGCGCTGCCGTTCAAGTTTTGAAGGTCATCGAAGATCTGGAAGATCTGGATGACGTGCAAAACGTCTATTCGGCGTTGGACATCACCGACGAGGCCCTCGCCGAGCTGGAAGCAGCCTAGTGCGCATCATCGGAATCGATCCCGGTACAGCCACCACCGGCTACGGCATCGTCGACGTCGTCGACGCCGAACCACACGTCGTTACCTGGGGCGCCATTCGCACGACGCCCGACGACGCCATGCCACGGCGCCTGCAGATCATCTACGAAGAGCTGACAGAGATCCTGAAAGAGTACGAGCCCGACGCCGGCGCCATCGAAGAGGTCTTCTTTGGTCGCAATATTACGACCGCCATCAGCGTCGGCCAGGCGCGCGGCGTGCTAATTCTGGCTCTGGCCAACGCCGGCTTGACCGTTGAAGAATACTCACCACCAAAAATAAAAGACGCCGTCACCGGTTATGGCAAAGCCGACAAATACCAGGTACAGCTAATGGTGCGCAACCTGCTGCACCTGGAAGAGACGCCGCGCCCCGACGACGCCGCCGACGGGCTCGCCGTGGCCCTCACCCACTACCAGCACAGTCGTTTTTCGTCTCTTATGCCCGTAGAAAGTCAGGAGAGATGAGCCAAAATAAGGGTGGGCTACGCCAGACACAAGGCTTCTGGCACGAGCATTTCGCTGCTGAAGAGAATCTCAACTACGACACGGACGATAAGCCGGTCGAGTTTTCGCCCAACGTCGTCTCGGCGCTGCGCCTCATGCGCGAACCTCACTTGCCCGTCTCCATTCACACCCTAAACCAGTTTTCCGAGGGCGCCAAGCAACGCATTTACCGTACGCTCCTACCCGCAGATTTGTTGGCAAGGTTTGATATTGATCCCATCTCCTGGAAAGGACCGGACGGGGACAATCACGTTGTCGTCGTAGCCCCACCGGACAAGGGACTTGTCAAGATCGTGGCGCGCCACGCGGCGGACGCCCGCGACCCCTTCGTTTACCTGGAGCTGGTCGATACGTCCTTCAACAGCATCAATGTGGTCCTCCTCGTCCTGAATGACCCCCACAGCCTACGTTTCGACACGGACGTCAGCGAAGATGGGCAACCGACGCTGTTCGGCACCGTTCACCGCAATGTGGCAGCGGAGGAGGCGGCAATGGCGGCGGGTCTGGCGCCCGGGCAGGTGCGGCAAGGGCTACGCGCTTCCGAGACGGCCGTTGTGCACATGGAAGCGTTTCTCGCTATGCTGGGCCACGGCGTCTACTACGGAGAACCGCTCACCTATGCCGCAGCAATACTCTTCGAAAAACGCGGCTTTTCCTACGTGTCCGGCAGGCGGGCCATGGAAACCATCGACCGCGAATTTCGCCCCGGCGGACGCCTGCATCGGGCCCTAGACGGCAGCACGCCCTTTCGTGGGCGCAACCAGTGGCGCACAATTCGTGGCCGCGCCTGGGCCATCCACGATGGCATTTTGAGCGAGATAGATATGAACTGGGACGGCATTCGCATGAGCAAGCGCCTGGGCCGCCACGCAGGCGTGAACACGTTCCCCGATGCAGTCTATTAGTGAGCAGGTGCGGACACTTTCGAAAGTGTCCGCACCTCTAGCCCGCTATTTAGCATCTCCTAATCGCAGATTTATCCTGATCTCAGCCGGTTCCGTTATCATTGTCGGTGAAGTCGCCAAGAGTATTCGGCCCCGGTCTTTCCCTCCTTGACCGGGGTTGAATGCTATATAGGGTCGCCTTCTACTCCAGGTAGATCCGCGGCACCCGCGTATTGATGTTCGTCAACACCTCGTAGGGAATCGTTCCCGCCCATTCCGCCAACTCTCCCGCGCTGATTGCGACATCCCCGCTTTCGCCGAGCAAGATCACTTCATCCCCGTTGTACGCTGTCTCCCACTCGATATTGACCATAAGCTGATCCATGCAGATGCGGCCCACGATCGGGTAGCGCTTGCCGCGAATGATGACCTGGGAACGGTTGGAAAGGCTACGAAAATAACCGTCCCCGTATCCGACGGGCACCGTGACCACGCGCACCATGTGGTCGCTCTGCCACGTCGAGCCATAACTCACCGGATGGCCCGGTTGCACCACTTTGAAGTAAACGACGTGGGACTTCCAGGTCAGCGCCGGGCGTACGGGAACAGAGTGTGCCGTCTCCGCCGCCGGATAGACGCCATACAGAAGAATGCCGGCGCGCACCATATCCAGGTGACTCTCTGGCAGCTGCAGAATGCCGCCCGAATTGGCAATGTGTCTCAGCTCTGGTCGCAATCCCAGCCGTTCACAAGTCTCCAGCACGTCCATGAAACGCTCCAGCTGTACCCGCGCCGACGTCAGGTCGGCGGCGTCGGCGTTGGCAAAGTGCGAGTAAATGCCTTCCACGTAACAGTGATCACTGTGCAACGCTGCCTCAAGCAGCTCGCCGGCGCTGTAATAGTGGACGCCTATGCGCTCCATGCCCGTGTCGATCTTCAAATGCACGCGCGCGGTGACGCCGCGCCGGCGCGCCTCTTGTTCCACCTGCGCCAGCTTCTCTACCGAGGAAGCGGTCAGGGTCAGATCATAATCGAGGAACAGCGGCACCTGGTTGCCCATGATGCCCCCCAGCACCAAAATCGGCGCGTCGACGCCTTGCTCCCGCAGCAGAATCCCTTCCTCCAGGAAGGCCACGCCCAGATAATCAATGCCAATACGCGATAGGTGGCGCGCCACTTCCACGAGACCGTGCCCGTAGGCATTGGCCTTCAAAATAGCCATCACCTTTGCCGGCGCCACGTGGCTGCGAATAGTCGCCAGATTTTCGGTGAGGCGACTCAGATCGACCTCGACAAACGTGGGTCGCACCACACCGTTCGTCGTAATCGTCGCTTCATTTATCGTGGACATGGCACTCATTCTACCCGTGATGTGACATTCATCGCACCTATCAGGGTGCATATCGCCCTTGCATCTGCTTCTTTGCAGAAGTACAATTTTTACATCACAAGAGAATAAGGCCAAACGATGGTTCGGGAGAGTTCTATTGAAAAAGAACGCCGAAGGGGCAAGCTGCCTATTTCGCTGACGTAGGGAGTGAAACTCTCAGGCAAAAGGACCGGACAATCGGGCATTTCTGGAAAGCTCGCGGCAGTCCAGCCGTAGAGCACCGACGGGGCAACCCGGGTAACACCGGCGAATCTCTCAGGTATCAGACAGAGGACGGCAGCAATCGTTTGAGGTTGTTTCCGTCCTCTTTATTTACGGCATAGGAGGCCACCATGACAAAAATAGAAAATGATCTGCTTTACACAAGAGACGACGAGTGGATTCGCGTTGACGGCGACGAAGCCACCGTCGGCGTCTCTGACTACGCTCAAGATTCGCTCTCCGATATCGTTTACCTGGAGCTACCAGACGTAGGCGAAAGTTTTGACGAGGGCGATAGCTTCGGCGTCATCGAGTCGGTAAAGGCCGCGGCGGACCTTTACATGCCCATATCCGGCGAAATCACTGCCGTTAATGAAGATCTCATGGACGAGCCAGAAGTCGTCAATTCAGATCCTTATGGCGGGGCCTGGATGGTGCGCGTTCGCATGAGCGACAAGAGTGAACTGGACGAGCTGATGGACGCGGATGCCTACCGCGACTACTGTGAGGAGCGCGGCTAAGCCTGGCTCGCGCCGGCTCCCGTACTACGGAGGTAATCGATGTCCCACATATCCCACAACGAAATCCAGCCCAGGGATCTTCTGCAACCCATCGACCACTTTGTTAATCGCCATAACGGTCCCAAGGGCAATGCTGTGGAGGAGATGCTACAGACCCTGGGCTTTGCTAACCTGGATGACCTGGTTGATGAGGCAGTTCCCGACATTATTCGTGACGAGCGCCCGCTAGATCTACCGGCGGCTGCCACCGAATCAGAGGTATTAAAAGAACTACGGGATCTGGCCCGGCAGAACAAAGTCTATCGCTCTTACATTGGCATGGGCTATTATGGCACGCTCGTGCCCGGCGTCATCCAGCGCAACATCCTGGAAAATCCCGGTTGGTATACTCAATACACGCCCTACCAGGCCGAAATCGCCCAAGGACGTCTGGAGGCGCTCCTCAATTTCCAGACGGTGGTCAGTGACCTGACAGGCCTGGAAATCGCCAACGCCTCTATGCTTGACGAAGGCACGGCGGCGGCGGAAGCAATGACCCTGTGCCTACGCGCCCAGGGCCGCCGTTCCAAGGCAAACACCTTCTTTGTTTCTGAGCTTTGCCACCCGCAGACAATCGCCGTGGTGCGCACGCGCGCCCGTGCATTGGGCATCGAGGTCATCGTTGGCGACCATAATGCATTTGAGCCCGACGAGGACACTTTTGGCGTTCTGGTGCAATATCCGGCGACTGACGGCGCCATCGTCGATTACGACGCCTTTTTCGACCGCTCGCACGAGGCAGGCGCCCTGACCGTGGTGGCCACCGACCTCCTGGCGCTGACATTGTTGCGCGCGCCGGCCACATTTGGCGCCGACGTCGCCGTGGGCAATAGTCAGCGCTTCGGTGTGCCCATGGGCTTTGGCGGGCCACACGCGGCCTTCATGGCCACACACGACGACTACGCCCGTCAGATTCCGGGCCGCCTTATTGGCGTCTCCGTCGATTCCAGCGGCGCGCCCGCCCTGCGCCTGGCGTTGCAAACACGCGAGCAGCATATCCGCCGCGAACGCGCCACCAGCAACATCTGCACGGCCCAGGTCCTTCTGGCCATCATGGCCTCCATGTACGCCGTCTACCACGGTCCAGAGGGCCTGCGCCGCATCGCGCAGCGCGTGCAGCTGCTGACCAACATCCTAGCATCCCAACTACAGGATGCCGGCTACACCATCACCGATGGCCCGCTCTTTGATACCGTCAAAATCGGCGGCGGCCCGCGCTCGCAAGAAGAAATCATTCAGGCCGCGCTGGCCAACGAGATGAACCTGCGCCGCTTTGACGACGGCGCTGTGGGCGTTTCCCTGGACGAGACGACGACGCCCGCCGATCTACGCCAACTACTTGACGTATTCGGCATCGAGGTCACCTCCTCGGATCTCGAGAGCCTGGCAGACAATGTGACGCTAGGCTACGATGAACCGCACCGGCGCACCGGCGACTACCTGACGCACCCCGTCTTCAACAGCCACCATTCAGAAACCGAGATGCTGCGCTACATCTTCAAGCTGCAGCAACGCGATCTGTCGCTGGCCTACTCCATGATTCCCTTGGGCTCCTGCACCATGAAGCTCAACGCGACCACCGAAATGCTGCCCGTCACCTGGCCCGAGTTCGCCAACCTGCATCCCTTTGCGCCCCTACATCAAGCGCAGGGGTACCTAACGCTCTTCGAGCGCTTAGAGAAATGGTTGGCCGAAATCACCGGCTTCGCCGCTACCTCGTTGCAACCAAACGCCGGTTCGCAGGGTGAGTACAGCGGCCTGAAGGTCATTCGCGCCTACCATGACGCCCGCGGCGAAGGCCAGCGCGATGTCTGCCTCATTCCCAGTTCGGCGCACGGCACCAATCCGGCCAGCGCGGTGATGGCCGGAATGGAAGTGGTGGTTGTCGCTTGCGACGATGACGGCAACGTGGACGTCGAAGATTTGCGGCGCAAGGCGCAAAAGCACAGCGAGCGCCTGGCAGCGCTGATGGTGACCTATCCCTCCACGCACGGCGTATTCGAGCCCGATATTAGAGAAATCTGTAACGTCGTACACGAGCACGGCGGGCAGGTCTATCTGGACGGCGCCAACATGAACGCCATGGTAGGCCTGGCCCGGCCCGGCGAGTTTGGCGCCGACGTCTGCCACCTCAATCTGCACAAGACGTTCACCATCCCCCACGGTGGCGGCGGACCAGGCATGGGTCCCATCTGCGTCGCCGAACACCTGGCTCCCTACCTGCCGGGACACCCTGTTGTCACCGGGGTAGGCGGCGAGCAGGCCGTGGGCGCCGTTAGTTCCGCGCCCTGGGGCAGCCCCAGCATTCTCGTCATTCCTTACGCCTACATTCGCATGATGGGCGCCGAAGGGTTGAAAGAAGCCACAAAGATCGCCGTCCTCAACGCCAACTACATTGCCGCCCGCCTGGAGCCCGCGTATCCCGTACTCTATAAGGGCGCAACCGGCCGCGTGGCGCACGAGTGCATCATCGACCTGCGGCCTCTGCGCGAGGCTTCGGGCATTCTGGTCGACGACGTCGCCAAGCGTCTCATGGATTACGGTTTCCACGCGCCGACGATGTCCTTCCCCGTGCCCGGCACGCTGATGATCGAACCCACAGAGA